>DATEBC010000201.1:0-15138 GCA_035288065.1 Sedimentisphaerales bacterium
CCGGCCCGCGATCGGGCGGGGCGGGAATGGCCGAAGCCGTCGGGGGGCTTTGCACGGCACTGACCGGGGCCTCTTCCACCACCATTTCGGAAGTGCCCGTGGCGTCTCGAACAACTACGCTGCCGTCCTTGACCAGCTCAATTGTCAGTTTCATAATCTCGCTGCCCTGCCGAACCAGGTGCAGACCCTTGCCCGGCTCGTCAAGCAATGCCAGAGAGTTTAGGGGGTCCGACTCGCAAACAACGGTTCCGAAAAGCCTGAACTTCGGCGTAACGGGGCCTGCGGGCTTGGGTATTTCAGCCTCCTTGACAACCTCTGTTGCCGGCTTCGGCTCGGGCTTAGGCGGCTTCGGCGGATTCAGAATCTTTGCGAATAGCTCAGCCTTCTCGACAAGCGGCGAACTCTGGCTCTTGCCTCGTTTCGCCGCTGCGCTGCCCATAGCTACGAATTGGTCTCTAACGCTGGGCGATTTGAGGTATTCCTCGATCTGCTCGTCTCCATGGGCCGTCCCGATGACTATCGACGAAACGAACAAGACCGCCGCCAACGCTACCGCCAATATGCTGCTTATCTGCAATGTCTTAATCATCAGTCTTTAGAACCTCCTGTACTTATATATACTTTGACATTGCCGGCGGTGTTCGGTTCCCTCCAATGCACAATTTTTTCAAAATATTCTGCTTCATTACCGCTATAGTGCGCGCTATTATCGGGCGTATGGCACTCTTCACAGGTCATCTTCGGCTCGCCTGTGGGTTTTCCCCCAACGCTCAGAACGTGCTGCGACGCTGGGCCGTGGCAGCTCTCGCAGCCTACGTCCCTGAACATCGGCGTCTTTTCAGGGCTGATAAACCCGCTCTCATATCGCATCCCAACGACGTGGCAGACCACGCATTCCGGGTCATAATCCGAGCCGGCCTCCTCTAAAGTCGCGTAAGCGTGAGCATGCTTCTGCTCCTTCCACTTCTCGTACTCGTACTCATGACACGCCTTGCACGTTTGCGAACCCATATATCTCGATTCGCCGGGAAGAGCAAAGCGAGCCTGCGTCTCAATCAACCCACTGCCCCGCAGGATTTGTTGATAGCTCCGGTACAGATCAACAAGGGCTTCGTCTTCGGGCAAATCCTCCGACACCGGCACAGCCGTGAAGCTGAGCTTCAATCCGCCGCAGGCGGACCCTGCAATGTCTGGGCGGGCCTCGAGTTTACCGACGTACTTACCCAACTGCCCCACAGAAACGACAAGGGGCCGTCTGTCCGCCCGCCCAGGCGGGCCGATGATCTCAGGCCTCTCGGGACCGTCCACACAAAGCACGCAGTCAACGAAGGCAAGCTTTTCGATGAAAGATTCCACTTTATCGACCTCACAGCCGGTCAGAATAAGGATTTTGAGGGTCTGCACATCGGACACCGAGCCAAAAAAATCCGCAATCCGGTCGATGCGATCCGAACGCGCATCAAAGGACGCGACCATCAGCCTCAATTCCCTGCCCTTCAAGGTCATCCGCTTGCTAAACGCGGCAGGAACATTAACGTCCGCAACTCCCGGCGCGCTGATAATCTTGAAATCCCGTCCGATATTCTCTACCAGCCCCAGGTTCTGCGCTGTCTCAAGGTCGCTGCGGGTCAGATTCACTAAATCATAGCCAAGCAGCCCGAGCGCACGCATTATCACGTTAAACTTGATAAGGTCCTGCTCGCCGTCACCCTGGACCAGTCCCCCCGCGTCCAGAATAAACCTTGCGGACTTGGGAACCGTCTTGAAGACCGCCGCCCGCCGAGCAAGTCCGCCAAGCTGTCCGCCGGAACACCCGCAAGGCTTCATAGCGCCGAGTTCGTTGCCCGTGATAAAGACCGTCAGAACGTCCGCTTTGACGCTCAGTGCAGTCCTATCCTTTTTCAACGGGCCCATCCCGGCGGACAAAAGGCACAAACTAATTAAGAGGACAGTCGCACAGCCGGCTAACCGTATAATAATGCAGGGCCGAGTGTTTATCCGGACCGGCGCCTCAGTTGCATCCGCCGCCCTTATTGTCTGCGGACTTTTCATACTCCTCATATCTCTACTTCTTCTTCCTCGTATAAAAGCCCTGGCATTTGATCTTCAACAATTCGCCGTCTTTAATCTGGATTGAAATCTCATCCGAGAATCTCTGCGTGCCGGCAGAATCCGGCGGAGTAACCTCCAGGGAAAACGTGTACCCGTAGCGAATTTGATCCTTTTTGAGGACCTTTGTAATGCCCTCTTTCGACTTGACGGATTCGATCTCGAATTCCTCCTGGTAGTTATTGAGGATGGTGATGCCGTTCCTGACAATAGGCTTGCCCGGCTCTGCGTCGAACAGGAGGATCGTCGTAGTATTAAGCTTAAACCGCGTCAGGGCGCTAAATGGGATACTAACACTCTTTGCCGCCGGATGTGTCAGCTCAATCTCGACGATCCCGTTGGAGACCTTCTGCAACTGCTCTTTATCAACTTTAAGCTGGAGGACAAACTTCGTCGCCTCCACTGCAGGATCGAATTGGGCGCTAATAGCATTGACCGACGACTTGATGCCCTTGATCGAGAAGGGCTTGCCGTCGAGGCTTGTCAGGGTAACCGTCGGCGGCGCCTCTACGCCGCCCTTCAGCAGCAGGTTCAGTTTCGTCGGCTCATAAGCGACCCGCTCGACGACTCTGCCCTTCATCGTCAACGTGACGTTCGGCTCGACCGGATCGTTACTGCTGACAACAATGCGTCTGGCTACGGACCCGCCCCGCGGGACTGAGTGGTATTTGATCTTCAGCGTCCCGCTTTCGCCGGGCGCATATTCCTTCTTCTCCAGAGTGAATACCGTACAGCCACAATCGGGATGGACGTTGAGTATCTTCAGCAATGCATCCCCGACGTTCTTAAAGGCGAACTCGCAGACGTTGCTGCTATCCGGATCCATATCGCCGAAGTCGTGAATCAAATTGTCGAACTTGATTCTCGCTCCGGAGGCGTTGGGGTCGGTCTTGGCCGCCGTTTCGTTGGCAACCGCTTTGGGTTCAATCGCCGCCGACTCGGCCTTCTCGGATACCGGCTCCGGCGCGGCCGCAGCCTTCGTGGGCGGCTCGGCTTTGACAGGTTCAGGCACCGGCTCGGCAACTGCTGCTGTTTCGACCGGGGTCTGAACGACCGGCTCGGACTCTTGAGCGGACTTCTCCGATTCCTCGCAGCCTGCCTGCAAGAGTAATATGCAACCGATGCCCAACAACGCCAAAATCAGCCAAATACGTTTCATATCTCATTCTCCGAATAAGTTTCAATAGGCGCGTTCCAAAAAGATAATTGTATCGCAAAATCGGCCCTGCATCAACCATTTTCCGAATTCTCAGAAAGATTCTACTCCAACAAAGCCAAGACAATTCACACAACAGTTGAATATGAATTTGTCAGGGGCAGCGGCGAGAAGCGGATCACTTTTTAGGCCTTAGTTTTCTGTTGGCCTGCAACCTGGGAACGAGCACGGAGATGAGCATCGCAACAATCCCAATGACCATCAGCGAGACGGGCCAGGAAAAGAATTTGTCCAAATGTTCAACGGTAAACTTGTGCGCCGCCGCCGATATGCCCGCCAGACCCGAGAAGAAGAAAGACTTCATCTGCCGGGCGACACTGCTGAAAACAAATGCGATTCTGAAATCTGAAATCTGGGGACACTACAAATCTGGGGACACCATACTAATTTTACAAGGAAATCTGAAATCTGGGAAATCTGGGGGAAATCTGGGGACACCATACTAATTTTACAAAATCTGAAAATCTGGGGACACCATGAAAATCTGAAAATCTGGGGACACCATACTAATTTCTTGACAGGTAGTGGCAGCAGGCGTAGTATTCGAGTATGGTGATGAATCCCGTCAAAGCAGGCCTTGTAAAACGGTCGGCCCAATATCGCTGGAGCAGCACGTCGGCGTACCTTTACCGCAGGAAAGACGCACTGGTTAGCGTTTCCGGTTTGAATGAAAGGGTCGATAATTGGGCGGAGTTTTTCAGTCAGCCGGTGGATTCTTTGGCCGTCGAGAAGATGCGTAAGCACGAACAGACGGGCAGGCCGCTTGGCAGCGAGAAGTTTGTGATGAAATTGGAAAGGATCCTGGATAGGATGCTGCGGCCCAAGAAGGCAGGCAGAAAACCCAAAGAGAAGACGCGAAAAATGAGCTCAGAACAATGAAAATAGGTATGGTGTCCCCGGATTTTTCGTTAAAACTAAATGTTGGATTTTTCGATCAAACTAAATGTTGGAAACCAGGTGATAAAGATTGGGGCGAACATGTGCGTACGACTTTAGAAGAGGCAACAGGAGTAAAGGACTGTCTTGAGGCACTCATAAGGAAGACGAAACATGATTTGAAGCAATGAATGGGACTAGCCAAGTGAACTAGGGACGGAACTACACAAATACCTATTAAATTGTTGACAAGTGTGCCTCTTGCGGTTATTCTTGGCTTGTGCCAGCGTGTAGATCGGGAGGCAATGCATGTGCCAAGAAGACAGAATAAGAAAACTCAAGGGAATAATTGAAGACGCCTTCAAGGACATTCCTTATCCAGGCGATGACAATATCGCAGATGCCGACCACTGTTTCGAATGCCATGAACTGGCACATGCATTCAGGGGAAAACGCTGGCAGGAAATAACATTGGAGTTTCTGTGGAAAGGCGCGTTGCCGAATGGCCTGCCTCTACTAAAACCTGCCGCTATGCGGTATTACTTGCCTGCCTATATGATCGTTTCGATTGAGGACTTTGTCGAAGCCGATGTGATCCCAGGCTTCATACTAGCTACGGTGGTCCCTGATTTCGAAGAGCCCGATTCGTTCTTTCTGGAAAGATGTGAGCCCCTTACGTCGGACCAGAAGCGAGCTGTAAGATTATTTCTCGAATACCTGGTTGACGAGCATCTTGATTCTTTCCCCGGCCGTGTTGAGGATGGTCTTCTCCAAAGGATTGAGAAATACTGGGGGAACTATTAATGAGCGAAACTAAGGAAAACGAGGGACGTTTGCCGAAAGGCCTCTGGCCAATTCCCTCAGCAGGTACTTGTTCACCGGCAGGGAATTGGATATACTCGACTCCGGCTCTTTGAAAATCCAATACAACCGCAACCGCTACTACGACTCCTACACCGGCAGATGGACGACTCACGACCCGATCGGATACGAGGATGGTTTGAATTTATACGCGTATGTTCACAACAACCCTATTAATAGACAGGACCCACAAGGCTTGGTAGATCTGACCGAACCGATCAGATGCCTTATGTGTTATGGCTGTCTTGCGGCCGTAGGTGCTGCTTGCACGGCAGTATGTTTGGAAGAAGGCTGCTGGGATGATATCCACGATACGCTTGAGGACTGTGTGAACAAGTGTTACAAATCTGTCTTTTCCCCAAAGAAGGGCTACGGAAAGACTATCAAAGGAGTGTCTTGGGCATGTAAAACAGTGTGTCTTACTTGCGTCCTCGTGGGCAAAATCAAAATACCAAATCTGCCAAAGTAACACAACTGGTGCCTGTCTCTGTAGGAGGCTTGGTTATGTTAAAGAAAAATCATCTGGTTTATCTAGATTGGACTATTAGTATGCTAGCGGCATTCTCAATGGGAGCTTTGTTTGGCGCACAGCATCCAAACATTTTCCTGGCCTGGATTATCATCATATTTATAGGAGTGTGGGCAAAAATCTGGCTATATCATCGTATTAACAGCATAGAAAAGGAAGAGCCATCTGGTAATCGATAATACCATAACGCTACAAGCAGTTCAATAAGACAGGGGAGAATTAAAGGGCCGCGGCGAAACAGTGCAATCGGTGGAAGGAAGACTTTGACTGGGCCGTTGCCGACTATGCAGATTCAATCAGGGATTCCTGCTGGAAGCGCCTTCCCGGTTTGTACAGAAAGAATTTGGCGGCATGGGCCTGCAGCGCTTATCAACGTTCAGATTTCAAGGACAATGCTGCTGGTAGGGACTGCGGAACCGATGAATGCGTAAAGACAGGAGCGAAGAAATGCGAGGACTGCTGTAAAGACAAGGGTATTGGACCCAAAACTCCAGAGGGAAATGCAGACAGGCCCTATAGCCGACGTTGCAGGCCACGATATCTCGATGAAATGCCGCCAGATTCTATAGCTGAAGGCTGGCCAGCCAAGTGATCAAAGCCTGGTTATTCTGACGGTTGATACCGGGCACTGTTAGAGCAACAGGGCGTGTAGAGAGACAGGTGACAAGATTATGAGAATAAGGCAATATGCAAGTTGGAAAATTGTGCTCCTTGGGCTTGCAGCAATATGTTTAGTCTTTGGGGTTGTGTGTTGCGATAAGGGTGCGGATGAGAAAACGTCAGAGTTATCAAACGAGCCACCGGCTAAGACAATGGAACTGAGAATAGATGATGAAACAACTATCGACGCAGTCTATATTCAACCTGGTTCTTTTGTTATGGGAAGAAATGTTAGTTTAGCGGAGAAGGCCCTTTCAAAGATCGGAGAGGTAGGGATGGTTGGCAAGTATCCTGATGATTGGCCGGAACGTAAGGTCAAGATTACAAAGGGATTCTACGTGGGCAAATACAAGGTGACGACTGCACAATTTTGCAGGTTTCTGAACGCTACTGCTAATCCGCAGGATAACGTGGCATTGAATAAATATGCTCCAATAGAAATAAAAGACGGAGCTTATGTTCCCAGGCCGGGTTGTGAGAACTACGCCATCAATGTCGTCCACTGGAAAGGAGCTGTCGCATTCTGCCAGTGGCTCAGTGCCAAGACGGGCATTACCATTCGGCTGCCAACTGAGGCGGAATGGGAGTTTGTCGCTCGTGGAGCTGAGGACAGAACTTATCCTTGGGGAGATACCGACATCAGAACGGACGAGATGGTAACCCGGTATGGAGACAAAGGCAAATATCCGCACCCGTGGAGCTCCGATCCTGTAGATGCCTTTCCCGAATCCAGCACACCTGCCGATGTGTGCGGAATGACATTACCTCCCGGTGAATGGTGTTCTGATTTCTACGGGAGACGCTATCTGAAAAATGACGTTATTGACCCCAAAGGACCGCAAGAAGACCGAGACAAATTTATCGATTATTTCGGCGAGAATTATCACGTACGACGTCGTGGACCGTATGCCACAAACAGAGAATTCGGCAACGATGTTCCGGATGATGCAGGCAGCTACGGCTTTCGTATCGTTGTCGAAGTGCCCGTGCCCAAGTGAGGACAGAACAAGTGGGTTTATTGCTGTGCACATCTTTGTTACCAATTCTACTATGTTCACCTTCTCAGGGCGGCTACATGTCCGAGCGGATTGGGAGCGATAAACGCTGGCAGGAGTACGCGAAGACTCGCCAGGACCCATATAAGGAAATAGTCCTGCCGCATATTCGTTGTGACTTCCGCTTAACGTTTTCTCCCGATCACCATAAAGCATTGTGTGGAGACTTTGAGCTCCTTACGTATCTTATAGATATGAACAATGCAAATGTACTTGCAACGTTAGACGTTAATAATTTGGGATCCACGTCTATTAAGTCGATTCAATGTACTGATTTTTCACCCGACGGCAAAAGGGCAATTTCGGCCGGGGGCACCTACCACACGGATCGCAGTTTCTTAGATCGAGTCAGAGGCAAGCCAATAAAAAGGGACTGGGCTTTGTACTTCTGGGATCTCTCTACCGGCAAGGAAATCGGGCAGGTAAAGGGGCAAAACGATTACATTAGAGCGGTGGCGTATTCGCCTGTTAGCGAAAAAGCACTATCTGGTGGAGCCCAGGGTGACATTCTGCTCTGGAACCTCGATAACATGCAGGTTCTCAAGCGATTCGTGGGCCATTCAGGCGTTCGGCGTGGTTGCCTCACGTGGGCACAGGACGGCAAGAGATTCCTTTCCGGGGGCTGGGACGGGTCCGTTCGTCTCTGGGACGTTGAAACCGGCCGAGAGTTGGCTCATTTGCAGCCAGTCTATGGAAGGGTGATGAGTCTTGCATTGTCTCCTGATGGGAAGTACGCCTTGTCCAGTTACCTTGATGGTCCTGATCAGCCGGTCATCTACTGGGACCTCGATGCCCAGAAGGAAATCAATCGGTTCGGGGTTCCCGGAAACCCCTGGTTTGCCGATCAAGGACTGAATGTGGAATCCGTGGCCTTCTCGCCGGATGGCAAGACAGCCCTGTTTGGTCTGTATTTCGGCACGGTTATCTGGTGGGATTTGAACGAATGGAAGGCCGTCGCAATGAACCGTCTCCACGACAGGGAACTCGTATTTGTTGCGTTTTCACTGGACGGCAAATCAAGTATTTCCGCGGGCAATGACTCGGAGACGGACAGACGTGCAAAGGTGAAGTTCTGGCAGCTTCCCATTCGGCCCGATACGCCCATCGGTTCAGGAGAATCCTCGCCGCTGGGTAAGCAGCCACCAAACAAAACATCTGTGCCTCGCCTCCCTGATACACTCAGTCGGACTTACGCCACGCAATAGGTTCAATTCCCGTAAGCTCTCTGAACTTTTGTCATTCACGAGCCGGAGACCATTGAGATGCTTCCTCCACTTGCGGTCACACATACTCTCAGTGAATCTCGTCCAAGTACTTTTCCTCGAGGAAACAATACACGATCCTGATTAAGCGGGTATTCTCCTTCTGGGTATTCGTTGCGGTGCTCCTTGCATTCATATCGGTCAGCTACATTGATTGCAGCCACGAGAACTACGCCAGCGTCATTGCCGACCGCGACCATTTGGTTGACAAGACTCAAGAGCATTTATCCAGGATGTCAATATGCCTGGCAGTCGCCCTATTCACTTACTGCCTGGCATTGGTCCTCTTTCTTTGGGCCGGAGTAAAGGCCAAGCAATCCGCCGCCCCCCCGCAAGCAAACCCGCCCCGATGCAACACTCGTGATAAGCGCCCAGACACGACCGAACACCACCCGCTGCTCTAATTGAAACCCTTACAATACGAGCATCCCCCACATCTTGGGTTGCAGAAAACCCAAAAACCCGCACAGAGTCTATAAACGCCCCGCGCGCCCCGTTATTCCGAGTCCGCCAACGCCGGAAGGAATCTATTCGAATAACCGCCGCGCCGGCGACGCAGTACGGGATAATTCCCCCCCTTCCACCGCCCCACGACGCCTCATGTTGCTTCAATCTGCAACCTTCTCGCTGCGCACGCAAGTATCTGAAATCAAGCGAAACACAAAGCATAAGAACGGAGAGAAACGCACTAATCAGAAAAAATGTGCCGAAGAATCAGCGTTTTTCAGCCAATATGCAGGTTTTTGCAAAAAAATTAGATTCTTGGAATTTTTTTCTTGCTCTACACATTCTGTGTGTATAAAATGCGCACATACTACTAAATTCGCTGCTTTCCCTGGCTAAGGGCAGTAGACTTCCGGAAATTAACAGCTGTTCTTGTAAGTGATGTCTATACCGTGACCAGGGCATGGAAGGAGGAACACATTGCAGGAACGCACTTTGGGGAGTCACGATTATGATCGTGTATCTCTGTGTGCGTTCGTGCCGTTGGCTCCCCGAAAGGGTAGTCAACCGGCATGGACGGAGCCAACGAAGAACATAATGACAACAGGCCAGAGGTAGCCAGGCAATTCACCGCACCCAGTGTGCAAGCACCTCCACCGTATGATTTCTATGAGCAGGGTGTGAATCGAGTTGGCTGGCGCACGGGAATACTTGCAGCCATAGAAAAAGGATACGGTGGCCATGTCGTGGCTGTGGTGGCTATTCTCACGCTGGGCGAAATCGCATGCGAACTGGTCAAGAACCAAGCTGATCGTGTTGATCTGATGACACTGATCGGCTGTCTTGCTGTTGCCGCAATGGTCTCCGTGATTGGCCTGCTCGGAATGTTCTGGGCTAGAAAAGAGCGTCATGCCGAGAATACCGAAGAAGACGAAAGTCAAACGACTGAACCTGGAGTTGGCAGCCAAGGTTCGAATGAGAATGGAACAGCTCCGAGATGAGACAGGTGCCCATAGCTTGACAGAAGTGGTCAGTAGGTCCCTCGCCGTCTATGACTATATCTGGGCGCACAAAAAGGGCGGGGCCAAAGTACTGATTCAAGACTGCGAAGGCACACGAGAAATTGTGATTCTGTGATTTGACAGGCTGCGTGAAACTCAAAGTGGGACCAGCGACCCTCTTGAAAAACCCTGCGATTCGTTGCGATTCTTCTGATCAACTGCCCGGCCGTTTTTATTAAGAACCCTTTTTCCTGACTTTCAGAACACCTCTCAGCGCCCATATGACCCCAAACACTCCCCCGGAATGATCGAGCATCAACCATCGAGAATCTGCCATCCCCCTCCCCTTATTCGGTTTTTGCGGAGGCTACTTTCAGTGTTCCAAGTCGGTATCTTCGTTTGCCGTCATCGTCGGCTAAGGGGAGGGCTATTTGGGGTGTTCCTGTTTTTGTTCCTATTGATATGAATAGGTCCTTCCAATGAAAGTCAAAGTTCCCATTCAATCACTCTATCGTATATGTTGAAGACTATCATACCAGCCTCATACGCGGGATCAAGAAGGTGAGGCTTGAAATCGCGTCGGAGAAATAAGCCTTCGACAGCGTTTTGCATGGCCGGTATAATGCACCAAATGAACGAGGACGGGCATGATACAGCGTTGTTTGGCCGACTCGAGAAGGCCAATATTGATTCTGCGGCGCCTCTGGCGGTGCGGATGAGGCCGCGGACGCTCGATGAATTCGCCGGCCAAAGCCACTTCATTGGGCCCGACAAGCTTCTGCGGCGGATGCTCGAGGCAGGCAGTCTCAGCAGCCTGATATTTTACGGTCCGCCCGGCGTCGGCAAGACGTCGCTGGCAATGGTGATTGCGAATTACACAAAGGCCACATTTCATTATCTAAGCGCTCCGGCGGCCACGGTTAAGGATATTCGAGCCGTGATAGCAGCCGCCCGCGACCGGCTGGCCACAACCGGGGCCAGAAGCGTTCTGTTTCTCGATGAAATCCATCGCTTCAACCGTGCCCAGCAGGATGTCCTGCTCGACGACGTCGAGGCCGGGATATTGATCCTCATCGGAGCGACTACGGAGAATCCTTATTTCTCGGTCAACTCGCCTCTGATCTCCCGCAGCACGGTGTTTCGCTTCGAGCCGCTGAGCGAGGAGGAGGTTCTATGGCTGCTCAAGGCCGCTATTGCCGACAGTCAGCGAGGACTGGGAAAATACGATATAGCCGCCGATCAAGACGCCCTGAAGTTCTTAGCGGTAATGTGCGACGGCGACGTCAGGCGGGCGCTGACGGCTTTGGAAGTGGGCGTGTTGTCGCAGGCGGCGAGAGAAGGCGCGGAGCGGATAAAATTTAACCTCAAAGTCGCCAAGGAGTCGATACAACAGAAGGCGATTGACTACGACGGCACCGGCGATACGCACTACGATCTGGCCAGCGCCTTGCAGAAGAGCATGCGCGGCTCGGATCCCGACGCCACCGTCTATTGGCTGGCCCGGATGATAGCCGGCGGGGAGGATACGCGTTTTATTGCCCGGCGGATTGCAATCTGTGCGACCGAGGACGTGGGCAACGCCGACCCGATGGCGACTGTCCTGGCGGCGGCGGCCGTTGCGATATCCGAGTTTGTCGGTCTGCCGGAGGCGCAGTTGGCCTTGGCGCAGGCTGCGCTTTACGTTGCGTGTGCTCCGAAGTCAAATGCCTCAGCCAGTGCGATCTGGCAGGCGATGACGGACGTGGCCGAGCAGCCGACCGCAGCGGTGCCCAAGCATCTCAAGGACAGCCACTATGCCGCGGCGAAAAAGGCCGGCTTCGGAGCCGATTACAAGTATCCGCACAATTTTAAGGACGGCTTCGTGGTGCAGGAGTATCTGCCGGCCCAGGCCCGCAAGCAGTACTACAAGCCCAAGGATGCCGGTTTTGAAAAAAATATCGGGCGTTATTTACAAAAGCTCGAAAGCCTGATACAAAAGAGTAGTACTCCGTAACAATTGAATCTATGAGTTGTCATTCCGCACTTGATGCGGAATCCACTTCTTTACAATCTGGATTCCCGCTTTCGCGGGAATGACAAGCAACAAATTCAAATGTTATGAGGTAGTAGAACCGTCGAAAAGGGTACGAAAAAGAAGGACGATTGAATGGACAAGGCCGAGTTGCGCAGCAAGCTCCGGAATAACCTGCTTGCCATACAGCCGGAGCAGAGGGGGCAAAAGAGCCGTCTGGCCTGCAAACGGCTCGTTGCGACGCCGCAATTTCAGACCGCATCGACGGTTATGCTGTTTCTCTCGCTGCCGCATGAGGTGGATACTTCCGAGGCGATACTCGCCGCCTGGCAGGCGGACAAGATAGTCGCTGTGCCGAAGGTCTCCCGGGAGCAAAGGCATATGATTGCCGTGCAGATAACCTCGCTGGACAAGGACATTTCGACGGGGGCCTCCGGCCTGCGCAATCCGACGTCCGGGGCGCCTGTGCCGTTCGGCGAGATTGATCTGGTCGTTACGCCCGGCCTCGGATTCGACAGAAAAGGAAACCGACTTGGGCGAGGCGGGGGCTATTATGACAGGTTTTTCGCCCACGAGCAGGTCAAGGCCTGCAAGTGCGGCTTCGCCTTTGCAGAGCAACTAATTGACTCTGTTCCGGTAACCGATAGCGACCAGCCGATAGACATGTTAGTCACCGATACCGAGATAATGCACTTTGCAACCAAGGCATCTGCAAAATTGCAGGACTCATAAAGGAGAATAGAATGGCCCGTCACCGCGGATCAAGAGGGCGAAACCTCAATATAATCTACATCGTTGCGGTCGTGGTTGCCGCGGTTGTTGTTGGCGGTTTGATTTACGGTATTTGGCCTCTCGGCACCAATGGAGACAAGCTCCAGCCGGACTCCAACGATGCCGGTCCGGGTGTAGTTGGCCCGCTTGAAAGCGGCGATGCAAGCTCGACGCCGCCGAAAGAGATAGTCGAGTTCAAGCCAGACGTCAATTCTCTTAAGACCGGTCCTGTGGCGGAGGTGACGGCCAATCCCAGGGCCGATGAACTCATTGCCCAGGCCGAGGCGCTGCTTAGTGGAACTCCGAGCCGCGTAATCGAGGCTCGCGACAAGCTCAACGAGGCTCTGGCAATGCCGATGAGCCTCCAGCAACAGTCTTTGGTTAAATCCAAGCTCTCGACGCTCGCGAATCAATGGCTGTTCAGCAAGACGTTTTATGCACAGGACAAGTTGTGCAGCAGTTATGAGGTTCAAAGCGGCGACCTGCTCAGTAAGATCGGCGATGAACGCAGCGTGCCGTACGAGCTGCTTCTGGAGATAAATGGCATAAAGCGCCCGGAGTCGCTGCGGGCGGGGGAGCGGATAAAGGTCGTCAACGGGCCGTTCCATGTAAAGGTGCACCGCTCGACATTTACGATGGACGTCTATCTGCAGGGCACTTATGTCAAAAACTTCCCGGTTGGCCTCGGCGAGCAGGGCAGGCAGACGCCGCTGGGGCTGTGGCACATCAAGGCCGGCGGCAAGATGCATCGTCCAATCTATACCGACCCGGATACGGGCGAAGTCATTCATCCCGAAGACCCCGATTATCCTTTAGGTTCGCGATGGATGGCGCTGGAAGGCCTGGATGAAAACACAAAAAAAGAGACCAGCTTCGGAATCCACGGAACAAAGGACCCGGCGAGCATCGGAAGGGACAGCTCGAGAGGGTGCATTCGCCTGCATAACGGCGACGTGATAAAAGTCTATAATATGTTGGCGCCGGTCAAATCTCTGGTCAAAGTTGTGGAATAACGTTAGAGCGAGTTCGACCGCACGGATAAACCTGCGGACCGATATAGCGAAACTGGGGTAGTGGTGTGAAAGGTATCTTGGAGATAACACGAGGTGTTCGGGGGCCGGCGTCTTGGGCGTGGGCGGTCTCGGTAGGCGTGCATCTGATAGTGCTCTCGGTCTTCGGAGTTGTCAGATTCTCTAAAGCCCAAGGGCAGGATGAGCACACCTTCGCGCCGACGGGGAGAATAGGGAGCATAACGCAGCCGATGCAGGCGGTGCCGGTGATGCCGAAGCCCAAGATAAGCAAAACGGCGCCAGTAATCGCCCGAAACCGATATGCCCGGATGGGGGAGAAATCGTTGCCGCTCGAGCGAATCTTCAGCCCTATCCCTGCAAAACCGATCTTCCAGGACTGGCACGGGGTAAGCAACTCAGACAGCGCCATTTCGCCGGCGAGCGGCGAATTCCCGGGTAGAATTGAATTCTTTAGCAGCGGGGGCCGGCAGCGCAAAGTTTGCTATCTTGTCGATTGCTCGGGGAGTATGCAGGGCATATTCACCCAGGTGCGAGAGAAACTCAAAGAGTCGATAGCGGCCTTGCAGCCGGATCAGTATTTCTACGTCATATTCTTCGGCGACGGCAAACTGTATGAAATCGGCGACGGCAGACTGTTGCGAGCGACGCCAAGTGCCAAGGCTGCGGCCAACGATTTCGTGGATTCGATACGCCCTGCGGGGAGAACCAATGCCGCCGCCGCTTTGGAGAGAGTCGTGCAGATTCAAGACGGCAAGGGGATAAGCCCGTCTCTGGTGTATTTTCTAACGGACGGGTTCGAGCTGACCGGCGAAGATACAGCCGCGTTTCCGCAAAGAATAGCGAATCTGCTGGAGAAGTCTGCGCCGGAGATGAAAATCAACGCGATAGCGTTTCTGCCGCAGGCCGACGACCGCAAGATGCTCGAGATCATCGCAAGACAAAGCGGCGGCGAGTTTATCTGCATCGGAGGCAAGTGAGTGTGTGGGTGATTGGATTTTGACGGTTGATATATTGAACACGGAATGGCAAGCGAAGGCATGAACAAAAGCCTGTTGATAAAGAGATTTGCCCTGACTGCCGGCCTTGCCGGCGTGGTGGGGGCGATATACTTCGTGACGCGCGGCCTCGCGGGCGGTTCGGAGCGGAGCGGCGAGCTGCCGACGTTTTTCTCGCAGTTTGTGATAGCCGGCGGGCCGATTGTCTGGTTCGTCCTGCTGCCCCTCTCGCTTATCACGGTCTATTTTGCAGCCTTGTTTTTTCTTACGATTCGCCGCTCAAAACTGCTGCCGGACGGCACAGTCGCCGGCATCAC
>DATEBC010000202.1:0-10966 GCA_035288065.1 Sedimentisphaerales bacterium
TCCCCGCAAGTCCCGCCAGGGACGCCTTGCGGCGGGGCCCGTGGGGCTTGGCCGTGTCTTGCGTCCGCCCCACGCCGAGATGCCCCTGCAACTGGGCTACAAGCATCCCCGCCAGGGGCCCATGGGGCTTGCCAGGGCCTGCTTACTTTGCGTATTCAATGCATCGAACCTCGCGCAGCAAGGTTACTTGTATCTCGCCCGGGTACGTCATTTCATTCTGGATCTTGTTGGCGATGTCCCGTGCGACTTTCATTGCGGATTCGTCGTCCACTTCTTCGGCATTAACGATGACTCGGATTTCCCGCCCGGCCTGAATTGCGTACGCGCTCTCGACGCCTTTGAACCCGGTGGCGATTTCCTCGAGTTGTTCGAGCCGCTTGATGTATCTCTCGAGCGTTTCCCTTCTGGCGCCTGGGCGAGAAGCGCTGATTGCGTCGGCGGCGGCAATCAGCGGAGTATAGGGATTATCCGCCGGGACGTCGCCGTGATGCCCGGCGACGGCGTTGAGTATAATCGCGGATTCGCTGAAACGCTTCAGAAAATTGACGCCGATTACCGGGTGGCTGCCCTCGACCTCATGGTCGATTGCCTTGCCTATGTCGTGCAGCAGCCCGGCCCGTCTTGCTATCGACCCGTCGAGTCCGAGCTCATCCGACATTACCTGCGAAAGGAAGGCAACTTCGACACTGTGGCGAAGAACGTTCTGGCCAAAACTCGTTCGGTAGCTCAGGGCGCCGAGCATGCTGAGGATTTTGTTGTTCAAACCCCTGACGTTGGTTTCGACGGATGCGTCCTTGCCGATCTGGAGAATCTTATTGTTCACCTCCTTGCGAGTTTGAGCAACCAGCTCCTCAATTCGGGACGGATGTATTCTTCCATCCTGGATGAGCTTCTCCATAGACAGACGGGCCACCTCGCGTCTGACGGGGCTAAATCCGCTGACGACTATCAGGCCGGGCGTGTCGTCAACGATGACATCGACGCCTGTAGCCTTCTCAAACGCGCGAATATTGCGGCCTTCCCTGCCGATTATTCGCCCCTTCATATCGTCGTTGGGTATATCAACGGTAGAGACGGTAGCCTCACAGGTCTGGTCGGCGGCATAGCGCTGAATTGCCGTGTTGATAATTTCGCGGCTTTTCTCATCAGCCGTTTCAACGGCCTCGTCAACCTTGCGCTGGATCAACGCCGACATCTCATGTTCACATTCGTCTTCGAGACGCTTGAGCAGCAGCTCCTTTGCCTCTGCGACATCCATTGCCGAAATCTTGAGTAGCTGGTTCTTCTGCTGTGCCAGCAGCGAGCTGAGCTCCTTTTCCTTGAGTTCGACATTCCGCTGCTTTCTCTCCACTTCCTGCTCCTGTTGTTTGGCAGTTTTCTCTCGCTGTTGGAGCAGATCCGCCTGGCGGTCGAGCGCATCCTCGTGTTTACTCAGCCTCAATTCAATTTCGTGCAGCTCGGCGCGAGTTTTGTTCGCCTCGTTTGTGAATTGCTCTCTTTTTCTGATGACTTCAGCGGCGGCGTCAATCTGCGCGGACTTGATGATGTTTTCGGCCTCCTTTTTGGCCGCGTCGATCTGTCGCAGCCGGTCCTGCTCCATGCTCTTGGACCTTGCCCGCGAGACTATCTGGTAGGCGATGGCCACCAGGCAGCCGCCCAGAAAAAGGCCCACGAAAACGGCGCCGACCACCGTTGTGGGCCCTATCTCCATAAGAATACCCATGATTTAGACCTTTCCCTTGCAATTATCATAGAGTCAAAAACCGACCAATGATGATGAATGCACTCGGTCTGCGGTAGGTGCCTTAGCGCAAAACGAGAACGGGGCGGCTCGTGGAAATCCTCGGCAGGAAAGTCCCAAAGAAATGGCGGTGATTTACGAAATCCTACTCGTGAAGAGGCGCAGAATCAGCTACTTGAGGTCAAAACGCACTCCAACCGCGGCTGTTCCCAGCCTTGACAAGGCCGCATTGCCCCACAATTGACTAATTCTCGTACACAATCCTAACACTCCCTCGATAATCAGCGAATGCTGTTCTTCAAGCAGATTTCGTTTTCACGCTAAATTCACTTCCGAGCATCCGGCAAGAGCCTGCCTAGCGACCCCAGGCCGTGCTTTGCAGCAAACCCCGGCAGTGTCTTTGCAACTTTACTACCGTCAGAGAAAAGACTTACGAGCCTATCTCTGCCCAGTGGGTTCCTATTCTTATAGCAACGAAATCACAAACAGATGATTCATTGCGCCCCACAATTCGGTTCATCATCAGTAGTTTACAACAACCGTATATTAGGGTATCGGCAATTCTCCGTCAAGAAAAAAAGAAGCAAATCTTTCGGCCCCGTTTTTTCAGGCTACTGCTTATAAATACTGCTTGTGGCAAAGGTTATGGCGTTCCTGCCTCTGCTGCTCAGGCCAAGCCCCAAAGAATTATCCACCTGCAACAGTCTGCCGTATGAACGGCTTCGGCAGACAATGAAGCAAATTTGGCAGAAAGAGCTTACATCCCGGGAAATATCAGGTATAATACGGGCCGGCGCACGTTCGTTTGCGCATTACTTTTATGATGTGGAATGCAGTCGGGAGCATGATATGTCAGGTCATTCGCATTGGGCCGGGATAAAATACAAAAAGGCCGCAAATGACGCAAAACGCGGCAAGGTTTGGAGCAAAGTCGCCCGGATGATAATAGTCGCTGCCAAGAGAGGCGGAGGCGATCCGAGTGCAAACTTGGCTCTGCGGTACGCAATTGACAAGGCCAAAGCGGCAAACATGCCCAAAGACACTATTGAAAAGGCGGTCAAAAAAGGGACCGGCGACTTGGATGGCGTGAGTTTTGAAGAGGTGCTCTACGAGGGTTATGGCCCCAGCGGGGTTGCGGTAATGGTGGAGGCCTTGACAGACAACCGACATCGCACCGGGCCGGAGATAAAAAGAATCTTCGAGAAGTGCGGAGGAGCATTAGGCACCAGCGGATGCGTCAACTGGATGTTCAGCAAGAAAGGCCTTATTACCGTGAACACAGGCAGCATCGGCGAAGAGCGGCTCCTGGAAATTGCTCTGAACGCCGGCGCCGACAATATGGGCAACACCGCGGATGTTTTTGAGATTACTTGTGAGCCGGGCGCTTTCGAGGAATTGAAAAAGGCCCTGAAAGTCGCAGAAATACCTGCCCAGGTGGCGGAGATAGCGATGGTGCCGCAGAGCACGATAGCAGTCAATAATGAGGCCACCGCAAGAAGAATACTTGCCATGATGGAGGCCTTTGAGGACCACGACGACGTCCAGAACGCCTACGCAAACTTCGATATACCTGATGAAATAGTCGCCGCCATCTCCTAAAACCCGAAAATCGATACGCTGACCGGTCACGGATTATTATCCTCACACCAGTGCAAAGCCATAATGCGGAAATCGAGGAAGTCCACCCCGCAGTCTCCGTTGATATCGCCTACGACTATAACTTCGCAAGATGGCTTGCCGAAGTATGACTTGCTCGCCTCAGGTGTCCCGCCGTAGGCCCCCATATTGATAATCCCGCCGTTGGGAAACGGCTCGCCTCCGATAGGACTCATCGGGTCTCCGGCATCAATACACGGACTCGTCACATCGTCTATCGTCCATCGTCCCTCGCCGGCCTCCCACCGCCCAGCCTGGGACTTCAGGTGATAATCGCCGTTAATCCAAAGTGCGTTTGGATCACTTGGCTCAACTGCAATGTCTGGATCGTCTTTGTGCCCCCAGTAGCCGGAAGCAGCAAAGCAGGGATCCGCCTCTATATTGCCCCCGCCGTCTATCACCGAGGAACCCCCTGTATTCTCTATCCCGGAGCCATACAGACCACCCTCAATTGTGCTGAAACTTATGCTTGGCTCACAAGCGTTCATGTTCTTCATCTGCCGCCCGGACAGGCCGGTATTACCCCACAGAATGCAGTTCCTCAGTATCGCAGACCATCCATTAGCTTCACCGGAGTTGAGCATCCCCCCGCCGTTACAACTGTGGTTCCCCGTAAACGAACAATTGGTAATCGTCGCAGACGAGTCGCCATTGTACATTCCCCCTGCGCTCGATGAGCTTGAGTTTCCGGCAAAAAGACAGTTCGTTACAATAGGTGATCCGCCCCTGTTGTGCATGCCCCCGCCTCTATCACCGGAAATATTGTTGACGAAGACACCGTATGTCACCACAGGCGACGAAAAAAAGTTGTCCATCCCCCCGCCCCCGCCCCAAAACAGGGCAACGTTATCGATAAAACTGCATTGCGTAATAACCGGAGAGCAATAGCTGTTACTCATCCCGCCCCCAAGATCCTGGCTTGTGTTTTTAATGAACAGACAGTTGGCTAAGACACTGTTCGTACCGTTATCCATCCCTCCTCCGGCGCCCACAGTATAATTCTCTATAAATGCGCAGTTTCGGAACCTCGGAACATCCTCCGCAGAACACGGGCCACAAGAATTCTTCACTCCCCCGCCACGACCATCCGTAGAAACAGTAGCCCAATTCCTATAATATGTGCAGCCGCTTACCTCCGGCGCACCATTGTAGTTGTACATGCCAGCTCCATGACGAGCCGTATTCTCTGCAAACGTGCACTCCGACACAGTGGGGCTCCCCTCCAGATTACACATTCCTCCTCCTCCCTCCAATTCACAACCCTATGTTACGCCGGAGGTAATTGTAAACCCGGCGAGTTTCGCGGAGCTATCTGTATAGCTGCCTGTGACAACATGATAGCTATTATCGATGCGGCTTGGCTCTCGCCCTTGGTGCCACCATAGCCATGCTTCCCCCAGTTCGACATCGTTTCCATCCAGATCCCCGCTCAGAATCGTCTCATATTCGTTGACATCTCTTGCATCCGGTTCTGCTCCACCGTACCCGGCATATCCGCCTGTTAGACTCACATTATTGAGAAGCTGAAACGTAGCTGCTCTATCACCTGTTCCACTCGGCACAGCAGAGTTGCTGTCGGGAGTATAGACGCCTTGACCCACCCGTATCTCTGCCGGCTTTTCTGAAGAATTGGCATCTGTCAAGGCATCCTGCAGGAAGTTGTAGGCATTCTCCCAGATCGTCCCGTCATTCGCCCCGGGCGCATCGGTGTCAACATATATTACCTTGCCCCAACCCGCAACTGAGCTGACCAGCGCCACAAGAACGGTAATTCCCCGCCGCACGTTTGAATTCATCGCTCCAACCATCTTTCTAACCTCCAGTTACCCAATGTAAACACTCCGGATCATCGCACCAATGTCAGAGAACGAGAGACCCTCGCCCAACGAACAAACCGATACAGCCATTCCAATCCATAAACGGTGCTCCACCCTAAGGTGTCCTGCGGACTGAACGCAACAACACCGCCTTGTAAAATGCTACTGCACTTGGCACATCCTATAATACGATAATATCGCCAACCTGTCAAGCGATTTCTTTGCAGCGTCGGCCCATTGTTAGGCCACTGAAACGCCCCCGAAAGACCGCCTATGTAGAAACAAATCACCTCTGCCTTGGGTATCTGTGATTAAAATTTACTTGACACAAAACTCAAGATATAGTATAATATTCACAAAACTGAGATAATGCACTCGTATCAACAAAACCGGCACATAGCCGCCTATGACGCCCAGAAAACTCATACACAATCCATACGCCCGATGGTCCAAGATCAAGTATCCAGAATCGACATCCGTCGTCTGTCGTCCGTCTTCCAGCTCCTGTCTGCTGCCCGCACTACCTATCCAGCCCAGTTTACCAGCCGCCTTCCGGCTCAATTATGCAAAACAAACCCAATTCCCAAAAGCTCAGAATCACCACAACCTCTTGTGCCCCAAAGACTTGCGTCAATAATCCGTCCCGCCACACGCGGAAAAACAAACCCAAACAAAGCCAATCTCGCTGGCAGGATGCCCCCGTTTTTCCCATCCCAAGTCAATTATATCTATAAGAAATACCAGTTAGACCTTCAAATTGCCTCGCCATATCTCTATAATATAGCTGTTAATCCTTTTCCTCTGAGTGATCAGGTTATGGATACGGACCTCCAAAAACTGAGCGATTCCGAGTTGCTCGACCGCTACTCCGCGGGCGACGAGCTGGCTTTTCGTGAAATCGTAACACGTTATAAGAACAGCCTTTATGCGTTCCTGAGACAGTTTCTCAACCGGCAGGACCTCGTTGAGGATGTTTTTCAGGAGACTTTTCTTCAACTTCATACCAGCAGAACAAGTTTCGACCATACCCGCCCTTTGCGGCCCTGGCTGTTCACAATTGCCGCCAACAAGGCCAAAGACGCCCTGCGCAAGCGTCAACGCACTGCCGCCATCCCGATAGGGACCATGGCGGATTCTGAAGAGTTGTCATTCGGCGACGTGCTCAACGCCATAACGTCCGACAGCAGGATGCCTTCCGATAATCTCGAAAGGACGGAAACGGCCTTGCGGGTTGAACAGGTTATAGCGAATATGCCTGAAAATCTCAGGGAAATCCTGCTCTTGGCCTATTTCAACAAATTTTCTTACAAACAAATGGCGGAGATGCTCAGTATACCAATAGGTACGGTGAAAAGCAGGTTACACACAGCCGTAGGTTGTTTTGCAAAAGATTGGAAAGCGTCGGACGGGGATAAGGAGACTGAATGAGTTCCTTGGGAATCGACGAAAAACAGCTATTATTTGATTATTCGCTTGGTTTGACATCTCAGGGCCAGTCCGCACAGGCAGAGGCGCTAATATCGTCAAGCTCAGAAGCCGCTGAGACGTATGGGCGTCTGCGAACTATTTTGGCTCCGCTTGAGAGCGTGGATTTGCCGTACTGTCCCGATGAATTGGCCGAACGCACGATTGCACGGGTAGCGGGCGCTGCAAATTCGGGCCGCCTGGGCCTTGAAGAATTGCTGGCGGACGAACAGGCACGACCGGCAACAGTGAAGCTCGGATTCTGGCGAAACCTTAGCGAAATGGTGGCCGTCGCCGCAGCCGTAATGTTGATTGCAGGCGTGTTGCTGCCGATATTCAACAGGGAGAGGCAGAGATACTGGAAGCAGGCCTGCCAGAGGCAGTTGGGCAGTATTTTCGGTGGTCTGAGCAATTATGTGAACGATAACGACGGCAGGGCTCCGGCGGTTCCGGGCTGGCCGGGCCAGCAGTGGAATACGCAGTGTTTGTATCTTCCATTGAAGCTCGGCTACATAAAAGACTCCGCACTTTTTATCTGTCCGGGCAGGGATAGTGGCCAAGCCGACCGGTTCGATATTTCCCAGGTCGCCGAGTATGACGATTTCCCCTCAAGGCAGTACATTGCTTACAGCCCTCGCAAACGGTGCGCCGATGCGTCCAATGGCCAGGGCCTCTGCGAAGGCCCTATCCTCTAGGATAGCAACCCCATTTTCGACAATGGGGCCGCCGTTACGTTCAAGAAAAGGCTTGATCAGGCAATAATGAGGGCCAACAGCAAGAACCACCGAGACAAGGGGCAAAATGTCCTATATCACGATGGCAGCGTTAGATTCATAAGAATACGACTTATTGCGGAAGACGATATATTCACTGTCAACGAAGGCATGTGCTGCGGCGATGAGGTTGACGACTGTGAAATGCTCCCGTCCCGTGAAACGGATGTTTTTCTTGCTCCTTAGTCCTCAATTCTGAACAAATCCGGCTCATTCCCGCGATCTTTGGCCTTTCGACCTACCCCCAATGGACGCGCATATCTACCGCATTCCACCGCCAAATATTGTGATTATAGGACAAAAAGTTCTTGCCAGAGCCCGATATAATATGGTATAAACTTATGTAAGTGGGCTCTGTTCTTAACGGCGCCTCGGGCAGACTTTGCGAATCTGCGCCTGTGATGCAATGCAAATTCGCAGAGACTTGAGAATACTCGGCGGTTATGCGAGGTGGTTTGATGACGGTTCTTCGTCGGCGGTTTTGATGAGCCTTGTCTGACGGCTCAGCTTTCTGAATGAAGGAGGTCGTGCCATGATTATACACGCGGGGGATGTATGCTGGCCCGGCACAAGGGCTACCGCAAGGATGACCTTTGTTATCGGTCGTCGTCTCTCAAGAGTGGCGTCGCAAGTCAAAGGAACATCAACCCGCCTGGTATGTATGTCGATAACAAGTGAAGTGCTTTCATAAGTGGAGCAATAGTAAAACCATTCTGACTCTTTTTTCAATGATAAGGAGGATTGTTATGTGTAGAAAACTGGTTCTTTTAATTCTTTTTGTGCTGATCCCCCAGATAGCCGCGGCGGATGATCCCTTGTGGGATCGGGCCGCCTATTGGGATGGGCGCTATCCGACGAACTGGGCCGACGCGGGCACGGCCGCGGCTGTGCGAGATGCTCTCGCTGCCGCCGGATATACCGTTCTCAACGCCGACCAGCTCAAGACGTGGATGGATGGCCACATCGCAGACGGAGAATTGAGTGTGGTCGTGTTCTGTATGGACATCGCGCCGGACACCGTTGTAGAGACAAATACGGCAGCTTGCACGCTTCGACAATATCTTGACGCAGGCGGCAAGATTGTGTTTTACGCCGATATCCCTTTCTACAATCAGGGGCACGCGAATAACACTAACACCAACTGGGCTATGGGCGGCTCTACGGGTATATTGGGATTCAGCGCCGCCAGCGCGACGTGGGACAGGAACCAAGTGGTGCAATTCACTACAGCCGGGACCAACTGGGGGCTGACCGAAACGTGGTCATCGGTGCGGCCGACTGCCCCCAACGTTACTGACAATCTTACAGTCTTGGCTACGGATAGCTTCGGAGATGCTGCAGCGTGGGTGAAGCATTATCTGCCCGGCGATACATACCGAGGATTTGTTCGGACACGCGACGTAGGAGGTATGCCCAACGTCGGCGACCTCATGCGCCTGGCCGAGTACGTTGCCACGAAAGCCCAGACTCCCATTCCTGCCGATGGCAGCCATATTGCCCCCCAGTACTATCCGCCTAATGTCTATATGATCCTGGATTACACGCCCGGATTGGGCTCAATCGTCAACACGGGCTACTTCAGCGACAACATTCAGGATGTAATCGACCGCGATCCGGCCCATTCTCTGGGCAGCGTGCCGCCCTGGCCGGAGGTTAGCGAGACTGCCTTTGTTGTCGGTTATGACGATCCCGCCATTGTGGAATATGCAAGGGCGCCCCTTGTGCCCGGCACGACGTATTACTGGTGCGTAGATTGCGATGACGGCACAACGGTCTGGTCTGGAAACGTCTGGGCCTTCACGCCCATACCCAGGGAGGCGTGGGGTCCGAGCCCGGCTGACGACGAGGAGCTGGTATCCAGCGATCCGACCTGCACCTGGCGCCTCGGTGACCCGGAGATTCCCGTCGGCTGGACATCGTACGCGCTGAGCTACGAGGTGTATTGCGGCACGGATGCCGCTGCCGTCGCAGCTATCGCTACCGGCAACACAACTGCGCCGCAATATAGAGGTAATGTATTGACGGAGACAATCGACCTTGCCGGCCTCGACCCCTTGACTGAGTATTTCTGGCGTGTCGATACGAAGCTGAAGAAGAATGGTCCTCCGTTCAACAGTGTCTATACACAAGGCGAGGTCTGGGCCTTCACGACCGGGCCGACCGGCATCGGCGGCATTCTGGCCGAATGGTGGACCGGTATCGACAGCGCACGGTTAGCCGATCTGAAGAGTGATCCGCGCTATCCGGACAGTCCTACAAGCAGCCAGTTGATGAACTCATTTGAGTTCCCCGAGTGGCCGACCACCGACCTTGGCAGCGACTACGGCGCCCGCGTTCACGGCTGGCTGTACGTCACGCAAACCGGCGACTATACCTTCTGGATCGCCACCGACGACGAGGGCGAATTGTGGCTTAGCAGCGATGCGAACCCGGCCAACGCAGTCCGTATCGCCTGGTTAACCGGCTGGGTGCCGGCGCGCGACTGGGACGGCGTGGGCGGCGACCCTGATACATACGGCCCCGCGCAGCAAATGTCACCTCTGATTCATCTGGAGGCCGACAATATGTACTACATCTCCGGCCTGTTCCAAGAGGACGGCGGCGGCGACTACATATCCGTGGCCTGGCAAGGCCCCGACAGCGGCGGCGTCCGGGAGATTATCCCCGGCAGCCACCTGATGCCCTACGTGCAGGTAATCGCCGAAAGTCCGTATCCGGCCAACCGCGCGGTCGATATTCCGCTCAATGTAACTCTGAGCTGGAGTGCCGGCATCGACCAGAGCACCGACAGCTACTACGCCACTCAGCGCGTCTATGTGGGCAGCAACGCGGCCGCAGTGGCCAGCGCCGATACTACATCCGACGAGTATATGGGCAATCCGACCGGGCCGAATGAGTATGGGCCTCTGTCTCTTAGCTACTACGAGAAGGTGTATTGGCGTATCGACGGCGTTATGGCCGACAGCGGCACGGTAGTGTATTCGGGCATGGTCTGGACTTTCAAGGCTACCTACGATCCAGGGCAAGTCGTCGATCCGAATCTTATGCTCTGGTACAAATTCGAGGACGATGTTCTCGACTCATCCGGTCATGGTCGCGACGGCACGGCAATAGGCGAGCCGACTTATGTTTCCGGCTCTGACGGCCAAGCGATTCGCCTTGACGGCCTCGACGACTATGTTGACCAGGAGTACGGTATCGGGATCAGCGGGGCACAGACGCGGACGATTGCCGGCTGGGCAAAGGCCAGGACTACCGCCATTGCCGACTGGACCGATATCTTCGGCTTCACCGGCCCGGGCGTCAGCGGCGGACACTTTGATATCCAGATTGTCGGCGGCACCGACAGCACGACCGCCGGCTGGTACGGTCTGCACATGTACGGCGACGAGTACGACATAATGCCGTCCGACATCGAATGGCATCACCTTGCCGCGACGTATGACGGTGCAACGGCTTATTTCTACGGCGACGCCGTGCTGATGGGCTTCGCAACTTATGCGATCGACACGCCC
>DATEBC010000203.1:0-7200 GCA_035288065.1 Sedimentisphaerales bacterium
GAGGACGCCGACGATGACGAGGAGGATGACGACGAGAAGTGAGAATACGATCCAACATCCATTGTTCGATGTTAAAACCCGCACCGCTGAACCGCATGGCTCCATTCTTCAGCGGTGCGGGTTTCTGTTGTCGTAGGTATCTATAATGCGTCTGTTGGTTATAGAAGACTATCGTCCATTGCAGCAATCTCTCACAAAGGGTCTGCGCGAGGCTGGATTCGCCGTCGATGCCACGCGTGACGGCGCCGAGGGGCTGTGGTATGCAATGGGCAGCGAATACGATGTAATCATACTCGACCTGATGCTACCGAGTATGCCCGGCCTCGAAATACTCAAAAAAATCCGCGCCGCCGACAATAAGGCCCAGGTCCTCATCCTCACCGCCAAAGACACGGTAGAAGACCGCGTCGCAGGCCTCGACCTCGGCGCCGACGACTATCTCGTCAAGCCCTTCGCATTCGAAGAGTTCCTCGCGCGCATCCGCGCCCTCGTCCGCCGCGGCTATCGCCGAAAGACGCCTGAAATCAAGATAAAAGACCTCCAAATCGACCTGACAACCCGCCAGGTCCGCCGCGGCAAACACCAAATCGCCCTGACACCCAGAGAATACGCACTTCTCGAATACCTCGCCGTCCGCGCAGGCCAGGCCGTCTCCCGCAGCGATATATGGGAGCACCTCTACGAATTCGACTCCGCCGCTTCGAGCAATGTCGTAGATGTCTATATAGGCTACCTGCGAAAGAAGCTCGAACAGCCCGGTAGGCCCCCCCTCATCCATACAATCCGGGGACGAGGCTATCTATTAGGGGAACAGCAATGACGCATTCTTTGCGAAAACGCCTGCTGGCCGGCATTATCGCCGGCTCAATACTATCGTTGGCGGTCTTCGGCCTCGGCGTCTATCTGGTCATTCGCTCGGCGCTGCTCAACCAGTTCGACGCCTCACTGGCCTCCGTAGCCCGCATCCTCGCCGCATCCGTCGAGGTTGACGGCAACGAAATCGAGCTGGAATTTGAAGTCGCCCAAATGCCCGAGTTCCAAAACCCGGAGAAGCCGACATACTATCAGTTCTGGAGCCCCGACGGCTCAGTCGTCGCAAAATCTCCTCTCCTGAACGGGGGAGACTTGGAGCGCCTCGAAGACGCCGTCGATGAGCTTGTTTTCGCCGAGTCAAAAACAGCCGGCAACCGGCCCCTCCGCGCCGTCGGCCTGAAGTTCTACCCGAGAACCGCTGATAGCGAAAAAGACCCAAATCGCCCCTTGCCGGCCGGCCGGACACTCACTATCGTCGTCGCACGCAACACAACCGAGCTGCTCGGCCAGCTCACATTCCTCCGCTGGCTCCTGATAAGCGCCGCGGCCACTGTCACCATCCTTTCCCTCGTTATCGCCGCCGTCGTTGTTCGAGAGGGCCTTGCCCCGCTCAACGCCATCGCTGTGGAGATTGGCGCGATAGACCAGCAAAACCTCGCCGCCCGAATCGCAGCCGCCCGGGCGCCCTGCGAGATCATCCCCATTAAGGATACCCTGAACGACCTCCTCGAACGCCTTGAAGAAGCCTTCAAAAGGGAGCGTCGTTTCACCGCCGACGTCGCTCACGAGCTCAGGACGCCGCTGGCCGGACTGCGCTCCACGATCGAAGTGGCCCTAACTCGCCAACGCGACGCCGCCGAATACCAAACAGCCCTCTCCATCTGTCTCGCAATCGTCGGCAATATGCACGAAATGGTGAATAATCTGCTTATGCTCGCTCGCTTAGACGCACGCCAAGTCACTCTCCGCTCCGACCGTATTCGCCTCGCCGAGCTGGTCGATTCCGCCTGGCGACCCTTCGCTCAGAAAGCCGAGCAGCGTCAAATCATTTTTGATAACGGCATCTCCGCTGACCTGCCGTGCCAATCAGACCGCGAACACCTCTCTATGGTCTTCCGCAACCTCCTCGAAAACGCCGCCGAATACACCAACCAGGCCGGCCAGATCCGCGTAACCGCGCAGCGTAACAAAGATTCTTTGCAAGTGACCCTCTCCAACACCGGCTGCAAACTCACCGCCGCGCAAGTCTCGAAGGTATTCGACAGCTTCTGGCGAGCCGACGAAGCACGCTCCGACGCCCGCCCTTGGCGGGTCCACTCCGGCCTCGGACTGGCACTCGTAAAAAGAATCGTAACCGCCCTAAACGGCGACATCGCCGCACAAATAGACCAACCCGATACCTTCAAAATAACCCTCACTCTCCCCTGACCACGCACTCGGTACGCCCTCTGAGGTAATCGTCCCAAGATGTGTGGTATGGGGTGATAGAAATTCAGCCAATAACACCGGTTTGGAGTCGTACGTCCTCTGCGCCCATTTGCGATTTTGCCAATGTAAAGAAAAACGTACTGCCTTGACCAACCTCTGATTCTACCCATACTTTTCCATTGTGTAATTCGACAATCCTCTTGACCAACGAAAGACCCATACCTGCGGTTTCAAGCTCGTCGCGGCTTGCCAACGTCTGGAAAATTCTGAAGATTTTCTCGTGGTACCTTTTATTGATCCCCGGTCCATTGTCGGCTACGCTGAACTTCCAGAATTCATCCTCTTCATCACAGGCAATCTTTATTATACCTGTGGGCTTATCCATAAACTCTACCGCATTGCTGATCAAGTTTTCAAAAACCTGCAGTATCTGCTCCCTATGAGCTATTAGGATGGGTAATTGACCTTCTATGGAGGCCTTGATATTTTCCGGGGGTGCAACTCTGGCAATTGCTTGCCTGACAATCTCATCAGCGTTTACGTGCTTCTTTTCGCGGACTATTCTGCCAAGATTAGAGTATTGCAGTATGCTGCTGATAAGCATGCTCATTCTTTCAGTCCGTTGTACGAGCATATCGAGATAATTTTTGCCTTGCTGGTCCAACTTATCAGCATAATCACTTGATATTATGCCGGCCAGATTTCCTATTGCCTTGAGCGGCGACTTCAAGTCATGGGCTGAAATGTACGCAAACTCTTCGAGGCTACGGTTTGCTGCGGTAAGCTGCCGGACGGTGGCCTCCAGCGCATTCTCAGTTTTCTTCCGACGGGCAATCTCCTGGCCGCGATCCATAATTGTCTTTTGTAAAGCTTGGGTCATCCTGTTAAAGGCTTCGGCAAGCTCGCCAACTTCATCGTTGGTTTGAACGGCAACCCTATGATTCATATCGCCTTCACTGATGCGTTCAGCACCGGCTGTTAGCTTCACAATCGGAGCGGCCAATTTGCGCCCCAGCAACCACCCCAATACCGATGCCAACGGTACGGTCGCACCAAATACTCCGAGCGCAGCCCACAAAAACCGCCGTTGGTGCAGCACTACATCTGAAGCGCTCATATCTATGCCTAATAGACCCTCCATTTGCCCATCAGACCTGTAAAAAGGCGCATAACCGGAAAGCCAAATGCCCCATTCGTCGGGGGTAAATTCCTTATCCACCATAGTGTGGTCAAGTGCGGCAAGCTCCGCCAATAGAGACGAATCGTCGTTCCCGTAAACGTCGCCCAGGTGAGAGATTTCATTTGGATCCGTCTCGGCATCCACAATAAAAATAAGTTGCCCCCGAGGGCTTTGACGCCACGTGTAGGCGAACCGGATATCGGTTCCTCTATCACGGATATTCTGCAAAACACGTTTTATACGAATATAGGCGGCATTGTCTTCCTGGTTTGGGTCAACCAGAGTTGCATGTGCGTCGCCATCTATCTGGAAAGCTGATATGTTTACAATATCATAGAGACGCTGACGAATGTCTTCCCACAATCTGCCTCGGATAACCTGATACAGTGCAAAAGTGAGCAGTGCTGAGATAACAATGGTCAAAATCGAGAAACTGAGTCCAAGCTTGGTCTGGAGATTGAAATATCTGTGGTTTGTCCGCCTTATACTTGTTTCGCCCATCGCTGTTTGTTTTTTTTGCGGCTTTTTTAGAATTTGCCCCCGATTACACATACTAAATCTATCGACAGTATTTTAAGCGTTCTCAAGATAATCTTTATTGTTTCTAAAGCATGCGGTTTTTAGTTGCGCCATAATGCGAGAGGATATTATGGGGCGGCGTGCAGTTTGGAGAAGATTTGTGCATCTTTCCCGATTAATTCCAGCCTGCGGTTTACCGATAGAGTTCATAGCCGCCATTGGGGTAAAATGAATTCATTTCGGGTTCACAACTTATGAAAGAAGTGAAACAACGGATAAATCTCTTTCGCGCAAATGAAATAACGAGGGCAAATGCAGTCTCTCTAATTGCAGGAGTTATATTTACTGTCGCGGGATCGGCATCAGCCCGCAATGACGAGCTGGGTATTACCCTCGATGCAACTTATGTGAGCAGATACATCTGGCGAGGTATGGATACTTACCCAAACAACCACAGCGCGATTCAACCCAGCATCGATATCGACTTCTATGGCACAGGATTTGGCCTGAACACCTGGTGGTCGAGGGCCAATGGCAGCGGCTTCGAGAATAGTGAAGAGATAGATTACACTCTATATTACTGGAACAGCCTTTTCGAAGATGAGCCTTATGCCACAGAATGTACGATTGGCTGGGTCTATTATAGTTACCCCGACGAGCCGAAAAGAGTTGCTAATACGCAGGAAGTGTACGCCTCTCTTTCGTGGCCGAATATTTGGCCGGGAGGCTTGGTCCCATGCTACACTATCGTAAGTACATGGCCTTCCGAAAGCGGTTCTGACGTTAGCGACTATAGCGGCTGGGTGCACATCCTCGGACTTTGTTACGACCTGACTGTGCCTGGCTTTTTGCCCGGAACTAAAGAACAAATTCTGCATTTTTCTACAGAGGCGGTTTACAACGACGGCGCTTATGGCGCTGAGATAGACCATGATTGGTCACACGCTGTTTTCGGTATCTCGACGAGTTTCGACCTTGGCGGCAATCTTGCCTTTACGCCCGGCTTTTACTATCAATCGTCATGGGATGATTCCGTGAACACCTCCGACGAGTACTGGACCAGCTTGAGCCTGACATATACGTTTTAACCCGGCTGTGCCGCAGGCCGACGTGGCAATCTTATGCCTTTCGAATGATAGAGCCTGCCCCGGCGCCAAAGCATCTCACGACGCTGCGCACACTTTCGACCCAAACAGAGTGCTATCAACTTGCAATAAATGCACCTGCCGCCTATCATTACTTCAAAATGCAGTCAAAACCGATACTTGGCAAAGGGTGGATTCCTATGGCAAATCAAAGAACGTTTTTACATGTGGTAACGGCCCTCACAATTGCAATGGCGTCTATGGTCCGGGCCGAGCTGGCGCGCGATTACAACGTCAAGCCTGTCCCCTTCAGCAAGGTCAGTGTCAGCGACGAATTCTGGACGCCACGCCTCAATGCCAGCAGAAAAGTCACTATCCCGTACTGCTTCGAGAAATGCCGGGAGACCGATAGAATCAGCAACTTCGAAAAAGCCGCAGGACTAAAGCAGGGCAAGCACGAAGGAATCTACTTTAACGACTCCGACGTCTATAAAGTAATGGAAGGCGCCGCCTACTCCCTCCAAATCGATCCCGAACCCGAAATGCGCCGATACCTCGACAACCTCATCAAGATAATGGCCGCCGCACAGTGGGAAGACGGATACCTGTACACGTTCTACTCCGTCCCCCAGCGCCAGCCCGAGAACCGATGGACCAACATCGGCGCGATGCACGAGATGTACTGCGTAGGCCACATGTACGAGGCCGCTGCCGCGCATAACGAGGTCACCGGCAGCAAACTCTTCCTCGACGTGGCCACGAAAAGCGCCGACCTGCTCTGCAATACCTTCGGCCCCGGCAGGCGGACCGACCCGCCCGGACATCAGGAAATCGAGATCGGCCTGTGCAAACTCTACCGCGCAACCGGCGAGCAGAAATACCTCGATCAGGCAAAATTCTTCCTCGACCAGAGAGGCCGGCTCGGCAACCGTGGCCCCGACGGCAAAGGCGGTCTCTACGGCGCCTACAGCCAGGACCATATCCCCGTCACCGAGCAGACAGAAGCCGTCGGGCACTCCGTCCGAGCAGCATACCTCTACACAGGCATGGCCGACGTCGCCGCCCTCACCGGCGATATGAACTATATCAAGGCTATCGACGCTATCTGGAGTGACGTCGTCAATACAAAACTGTACCTCACAGGCGGAATCGGCGCCGCAGGCGGACACGAAGGCTTCGGCGGGCCTTACGAGCTGCCAAATATGACTGCGTACTGCGAAACATGCGCCTCAATAGCCAACATCTTCTGGAACCATAGAATGTTCCTAATGCACGACGACGCAAAGTACATCGACGTCCTCGAACGCAGCCTCTGCAACGCTGCACTCGCCGGCGTCTCGATGGAGGGCGATACGTTCTTCTATCCGAATCCGCTTGAATCCGTCGGCCAGCACGCCCGCAGCCCATGGTTCGGCTGCGCCTGCTGCCCCTCCAACGTCGCCCGCTTCATCCCCTCCGTCCCCGGCTACGCCTACGCCCATAGAGACAACAACCTCTACGTCAACCTCTTCATCTCCGGCCAAACCACAATCGACACCGCATCCAACAAAGTCGCCATCACCCAGAAAACAAAATACCCCTGGTCCCGCTCTGTAAATATCACCATCGATCCCGAGAAAACGCAAAGATTCACCCTCTTCGTCCGCATCCCAGGCTGGGCGCGCAACGAGCCGGTCCCCGGCGACCTCTACAGATTCCAAGAAAATAGCGACGAAAAGCCCACCCTCAAAGTCAACGGCAAGACAGTCAAAATCACCCTCAGAAACGGCTTCGCCGTCATCGAGCGAACGTGGAAAAAGGCGGACACCATCGACCTGGATCTCCCAATGCCCATCCGCCGGGTCATCGCGCGCGAAAACATCATAGACGACCGCGGGAAAGTCGCCCTCCAGAGAGGCCCGATCGTATTCTGCCTTGAAGCGCCCGACAACGAAGGCGAAGTCCTCAATCTGATGATCCCCGACGACGCAGAATTAAAAGCCCAATTCCGCCCCGACCTGCTCAACGGCGTAATGACAATAACAGGCCAGGCAGGACTAACCAAGCGCACACTCGACGGCAAAATAGTCCCGTCGGGCGAAAAACCATTCACCGCGATTCCTTACTACGCCTGGGCGCACCGAGGCCCAAGCCAGATGACCGTCTGGCCCGCAAGAACTCCCCAAGCCTCGAAGC
>DATEBC010000204.1:0-6250 GCA_035288065.1 Sedimentisphaerales bacterium
CCTAACGGCGCAATCCTCGAATATGTCGGCGAATTTCCCGACGTTCGATACGCCGAGCTGTCCATAAGAGATATTCTTCCACATCCTGCAGGGAAGGTAGTTGTTCTCCATTTGCCATCTTCCGACTATGGCCGGGGCAATTAGCGAATTGCGAACATACCTGATGTTCAGTGAATCCGAGATTCCCCGTAAATGCACAAATCTTATGCCTCTGGCCTCGAGGACGTCCTTCAGTATTTGGATCTCGTTGACATTGCCGCGACCAAGGGCATCATCCCATATACTGCCGACCCAAAAGACGATACGGCCCGACCGATCGACAACTGGCTCTTTGAACTCTCTGGCCAGCAAGTCCGTCGCCCACGGCTGAAACAGCGTGCGGGTCGCACTATCGAAGAACGTCACCTCATCCCATCTCTCACCAGCCTGCTCGGCACAGTTCATATATGTCTGAAGCCTGATATTCCTCGGCGGCGCAATTCTTCGGTGAATATCGTCCGGACAATTGTGCAGACAATAATAGGCATCGTTACCGACAGGCAGATGCGAAATTGCTACATCGACCGCGATAACAAGATCGTTGCGACCGATAACATCCGTGCTCTCAGTCGTGTCATCGACGAAAACAGACCGTGCACCGACCTTTTCGAGCGTCTCAAAGAAGTGGCGATGAATATGAGAGTGTGTATGTTCCGAGGTTTTGAGACCCCAGACGACTACTTTGTTGAACCTGGCGATTTCTCTTCGCAATTCCATCTCACTGTGATCGGGGCCGGACCGCCTCGGCATCTTCAGCACGGTTGCAGTGGGCGCCGCCAAGCCCACGGGTTCGCCGCCGCCCCAGCCCTGGCCGTCCAAGTGAAACTCGGCGCGCCCGCCTCCGTCAGGATAGCTATAAACGGAATCGCCGGAACCACTTGAGGCCGAGCACAGGGCACGCTCAGGCGAATACTGCTCTGTTCCGGTCACTCGAAGCAGAAGCTCCATCGCCGGCTCGAAATCAGGCGCCAGCCGCACTACGCCAGTGGCCGCTTTCTCGACAACAGCGTTGTCTTGGCATTTATCCGCCGCCAGCGCCAGATACCACAACACCTGCGGATGATCGCACTGGAATTGAACGGCTTGCATGAATTGCTCCTGGGCCTCGGCAAACATCCCCTGACCAAAATATGCAAGGCCGTGCCAGAAACTCTCTATACCCGAGTCGATTCTTTCCACCTCGCTGGGGACATTAAACGCCTCGGCAAAGTCCTCGCGCCACAACAGACGCGTCGGCTTTGGGTCATCGGCCGGGACGAAATGACGCCAGCGCCGTCGGCACAGTTCAATATCTCGAGCGCTTCTGCCGGCGTTCGCCCGCTTCCGCAAATCGAGCAGATTGTCGTGAGTGACAAAGCATCCGCTCAGCGGTATCAGTTGGCGCCCCCCTTCGTACAGCTTGTAACACAAATCCGTATCGGCGCAGTAGAAACTGTAACATTCTTCAAGGCCGCCGCATTCCCGGAAATGATCCAGCCGGACCATGCCATAATTCAGCAACAGCTTGTTTCCGCGTGTGAAGTCGATCCCGTACTCGGCCCACTCTTGCCGCGTTGGGTGCAGATTCTGATAGAAGAAGACGCCGCCGGCAACTTCTTCTTTCTGCTTATCCAGCATCTCCACCGCCCGAGTAATCGAATCAGGCCCAAACACGATGTCGTCGCTGGCATACATCGCCCATTTGCCCAGCGCTTTTGAGAAGCCGAAGTTGTACAGCTTGGGCCATGAATGCCTGCCGGGCCCGAGACACTGTGACTCATCGCACACGTGCCATACGTTATGCCTGCGCAGCACGTCAAGCGTGCTATCCGACGAGCCGCCCTCGATGACAATCAGCTCATAGACAATCCCGGCAGCCGCTTCTTCGAGACTGCTGAGCATCCGATCCAGCAATTCGGCTCGGTCCTTCGTGCAAAGCACGATACTGATGTCACATTCCGCTGCCGGATCACCTGCACAAGTTATCGCCGAACCGGCTTTGCTGACGAAAGCATCAATTCTCTGCCCGGTCGGATCATAAGCATTCTGCGCCGCCTGCGGCTCGTTGGCAGGGTAAGTAATTTTCAGACTCTTTTTGTCAAGGAACTCAAGGATGGACTCTGAAAAAACGCCCGGTAGCATTTTGTCGTCTCTATCGTCTTGTCTGATATCGTTATTGTGATTGACCGATAAGATTTGTCCTAAATGCGCCCACGCGTTTTTGTTTGGATCCTCATAGAAGTTCTCGTTGACCCTGTCAAGAACAGATTCGAAGCACTTCTGCGCCAACGAACGCCACTGCTTCTGGTTCCATTGGAAAGAGTGCCTGATATGATATGCAAACGGAGAAATAAGTTTCTTTATTTGGAATCCCTCCAGAGCCGGGATCAGCGGCATCCAGTAGTCCCACCAGGGCGCCCCTAAACAGAACTGGGATTTTGGGAAATACGGTATAAGCGACTTATCAAAAAAGAAAAAGTCGAATCCCTTCTCAAAGAATTCGCCGGCCAGGACCTGCGGAGAATCCACCTCTATTCTGGACCCGTACACAAGAGAGTCTCTTGCTTGATCCCGGATGAACGAGATAATGCCCTCGTCACCGCTCAGAAACACATCCGAATTCACAATGCCGCAGAACTCGCAAGAGCTTTTGGTAAAATATTCCAGGAAGTCGTCAAGATATACGAATGGCTTGCCGAAAAGTGCTCTTGCATCCCGTTTTGCGTGGACAAACTCAACATCTGGAAACGGCTGCCGAAGCATGGCGGCTTCTTCAGCGCAATTTATCGAGACGGGCCGAAAACCCAGCTTTATCCAACTCATGACTGCCCTTGCCTGTTTTTCGATTTCTTTTGGGGCTATGCTCGTTGCAATAATCGGCCCAGGCTGCGCCGGCATCTCAATATTGACCAGGCGACCGGTTCTCGTCGATCCGCCCGCCTGTCGTAAGTGAACATGCAAACCACCCTCACCGCTTGATACGATATTGCTGGGTCTGTCGATTGGGACAATCTCTATATTATCGGTTCGCAGAAACGATTCGTGAGCCTTCCACGCGGGCCGGCCAGCTGAGACTCTCCACGTCGAACAGTTCTGCATAAAAACGTGAATCTTGCGAAAAGACTCCTCGAAACTCCGTTGCAGCGCCTCGACAATAACCGCAGGGGCAACATCCTTTACACAATAGGGCCTCTTATACCGGCAATCCCAGTCACACCCGAAACAATCCAACGGCAGACAGGCGACCGACGTTAGCGGCGAATAGGGCATGAAACGCCCGAAATGACCGCCGCCCAGCAGAATGACATTGGGCGTTCCCACCGCACAGCAGATATGCGCCAGGCCCGTCTCGGCGCCGAGCGCCAGTCGGCATCGTTTCAATACCGCCGCCGATTCCAGGACGCTCGTTTTGCCGCTCAGGTTCACGGCCCTGACTCCGGCGGCATCCAGATTCCTCTGGTTGATCGCCTGCTCCAGGCCCGCGCCCAATGCGATTATCTCGAGATGATTCGCCCCGCAGAATTCCGCCAGCGCCTCTCCATATCTCTCATATACACGGCAGTCATATTGAGCGCCGGCAAACAGGGCCACAGTCGCGGCCGGGTCAAGCCGGTTGTCCCGAAAGATTTGCTCGGCAAACTCCTCGTCGCTCGGCCTGGTCCAGACCATTGGCCGCAGGCCGGTTGCCTCGATGCCCAACCCTCTGAGAAAATCCTCGTGACGCTCCAGCTCCAGCTTATTTTCCCCCCCGCTTGGCAGCACTTCTGTGTAGAGCCGATTGTTTGCATCTCGGATATCGTGTGAAATATTGCACACGTTGCCTTCGAGCGCAACGCTCCGCTCGGCTCCGCATTTCAATGCAAACCAATCCGTCAGGGCCTCACGCGAATACACCGAATTAAGAGACAGATCGGGTTTCACAGCTCTCAACCTTTTGACAATATCTTCTCTGTAGCACTCGTTCTGCAGGGCTTGTTTCTTGTTGAAGCCTACAATGTCATCAACAGCGGGACATGCCTCGTATAGTTCGGCGACATGCTCCTGACATACTACTGTTATCCTGGCGTCATTATACTTTTCGCGGATATGCGGCAGCATCGACGCCGAGAGCACTGCATCGCCTATCGAATCCGTCCGCACCCATAAGATATTCTTTACCTTCGCGCCACAGCTGATATCTGTTGCTATAGGCAATTCACCGCCTACGGCATGCTCATTGCAGTCTGTTTTGCTATGCGACGCCTCAACGCCCCTTTCCTGCAAAAGCTCGGCCGGATCAATCTTTTTTAGAAACACGGCGCACCCGTTATCCTGCTCGCTGTTGATCAAAACTTGAAAGAACGGATACTTTTCGACAAGCCTGTCAACAAGCCCGTTGAGAAACAAATGGTCCGGGTGGATAATATCGTCAAAAACTATCGCGCCTTCGTCGCCAAGCAATTCAACAGCGTCCTGCAGATCCTCCCACGCCCCAGCCTCTGAATGATCCCCATCTACGGTGATCAATGAAAACCTTCTCCCGGAAGCTATCAAATCTTTTAGCACCGAATGGCTGTCTCCTTTGATAAGTTCTATTTCGAACCGCTTGCCCGTTGCAGTCTTATACCTGCTGATCTGGCCTGCCGTGTACTCCATCGAATTATAAAGCCCGGAGTAGCTCGCCGACCACATGTCAACCCCCACAATCTCTTTAACATCGCAATTGTGCACGAGAGGAATGAGAGACCCGCCCGTGCGCACGCCGACTTCCAGATAATTCTGAGGCCTTAACCTGTCGGCTAAAAAGGCCAGCGCCACATGGATATTCCAGAACGACCTGCCTTGCTCCATATTCTCAGTCATCACTCTTCTTCTGCTTTGAAGAGGAGCGTCTATTTTGATATATCTCCAGGCATCCAACACCTTCTTTTGATAGTCGGTCTTGCCAATTACGGACAAAGAATGCCCCTCGGGCCAATATTCCTTTCGTCCCGGCTCCTTCCCGAAATCTTTCATCACTTCCGGGTGCGTTCCGTTGAATATTTGCGTGCGGGAGTTGATGTCACCCGTCCAGATAGGGTATGCCGAATCAATTTCCTGCCGGTTCTCGGGCGTCCAATTCAGGAAGCACTCCTGGTGCCATTTGCCGAGGTCGAGCTTCCAATGCCTGTCCCAGCCGTATCGGCGATACAGCTCAACCTTCTGCTTCACCTGCTCATCCAGCACATAGCTGTAGTGGTAGAGAACAACCCCCATTTCTCTCGTCGCCGTCCCATCGAGCAGATTCATCTGTTCCGTAGTTCCGTCATGGCCCGGCCAGACCATCGTCGGCGGCCGATGAGTGCTGAACATCGCGCCGGTAACGTATTTGAACAGTCTTCTATAATGGCACGGCTCTTCCCAGAATTTGGGGGAAACGAAAATATGGTCAAGTCCCTTCCAGAAATTATCCGGTATGAAATTGACCTGCGTAATTGACGGATCGCTTCTGAGGATTCCTTTTATTCTCTCGAGGTGCTCTTTCTTATAGACCTCATCCGAATCTATCAGCCAGACGTAATTGCCCGTAACATGCTTAAGCGCCTCGTTCTGCATCTCGCACTTTTCGGGCCACCTTCCACGGACCAGCTTGATTTTGTCCTGCGGGTCGGGGAAGGATTCTATGAATTCAACCGTCCCGTCCGTGCTGCCGCCGGCCGCATTCGCTGCGAACATGCACTTCTCAACGGCGCCTTCGACAATGATTATTTCATCAGCAAAGTCATAGACGGACTTCAGGCTGTACTCGATGAAGGGCATCCCGTTGAGCACGATCATGACGAATGAGAACCGAGGCCCCTTATCCTCACGATTCGACAGGCTATCGCCAGCCGTCGCAAGACCAAATCTGCTGCTTATAGACATTCCGTCAGTATTCAACTTACTTCCTTTTCCGACACGTCCGGACAAATCCACTGTCATCTTTTATCGCTGTTCTGCTCATCGCAAAGTCCTCAGCCTGTCAGGCTGTGGTTGTATTCGTTTGCTGCCTGCTCGATTCGTTCCAGCAGTTTTGCGGCGCCGCGATTATCAGGCTGGAGGGACAATTCAATTCGGCAGGCCTTCTGTGCTGAGGCAATGTCCCCGGCACGAGCATAGGCCGTCGCCAACGCATAATGGACATTCGGCAATGTGGCGCAATTCATTGCCGCCTGCTCGAGATTTCTCACGGCTTGTGAAATATCACCGTCACTTAGATATTGAAAACCCTGCC
>DATEBC010000205.1:0-2293 GCA_035288065.1 Sedimentisphaerales bacterium
CATAAGAGGCCCTCTTAGCATAGCGCAGAAGCGCCATATCCGAGAGTCCGCCGTGCATGGCGAGATTGCATATCCAGGCAAAGGCGGCGACTCGCCAGAAGCTCACGCCGTCCTGGCCGTCGGGCGTCTTTCCCGTCCATATCGCGTCGTTGGCAATCTTCCAGAAATCACTGAGACTGCCCATCTGGCCGCCCAGCACCTCTTTGGCCAGTATGGGGAAAATGGCGACGCTGCCTGCGATGAACATCAAAAACATCCAGGGCGAGCAGACCTCTGAAAACTGGGCGAGCTTCTTGAAACCGAGAATCGCCAAGGTCACTACAAGAGCACCGACGCAAATCACCACGAGGACGAATCTGATATCCGTCGGAACCCAGCCCGTTTGTTCGGGGATTCCGAAGGGAATGCGGACGGCCGACGCCGAGACAGTTATCATGCAGCCTGCCAGGATACAGAAAAGCACGGCATTGAGGACGTTGTAAATTGTCGTTGCGATGGGCCCGGCTATCTTGCGAAGATACCAGTACAAGGTCAGGCGGGTGCGCACGGCTATCGGGGCGCAGACGAAGGTCCAGGTCAAGACGGCCAGGAGGTTGCCGAGGAGCAGGCCCACAAATATGTTGTATGCCGTTGCACCCCAGGCGACGAACAAGGCGCCGATGACAAACTCGGTCCCGGCGACGTGTTCGCCGGCATAGACGCCGGCGAAGTGCTTGCCGGACTGCAGCCTGTCCTCAGAGACAGGCTCGCGTTCAAATTCGTAAAGAGCATCCAATCCTTTTATAGCGGTGCTTTCGTTTTCGTTGGCCATAACTTGTCCTTTCCGTTCCAACTTGCCTCAGAACCGAGCTATTATCCTTTATTAGACACGGACCCACGGTCCCATAGGGATTAACACTGATTTACACTGTAATTAGGAAAATGGTGTGCGAAGCACACCCTACAGATTACTGCGTGTGCAAACAAGTTGCACACCCTACGGGTGTTGTTATTTCTCAAATCATGCACTAACCTCTCAGACTCGTGACTTTCTCTTCGTGGTCTCTTACTTCCCTGAGCCACTGCTCCTGGGCGGGGACATTTTGTTTGATGCAGTAATAATCCCAGACTGCTCCTGCGGGGAGCGTTTTTATTTCTTCGAGCATTGCCAGCCGGGTGGTGAAGTCGCCGCTATCCTCTGTCTTTCGCAGGAGTTTCGTCGGCTCCAATAGGGCGATCAGTAATGCCTTTATCATACAGCGCGTTCCTATCACCCACGCGGCGACGCGATTGATGCTGGCGTCGAAGAAGTCCAGGCCGATATGTGTCCTGTCGAGATAGTTGCCGCGGACGAGCTCTTCGGCCAGCGCCTTTAGCTCGTCGGAGAGGATGACTACGTGGTCGCTGTCCCAGTGGACGCCGCGGCTGACGTGCAGCAGCACCTCATCGACGAAGGTCATGACGGCTGATATTTTGTCCGAGACGACCTCGGTGGGATGAAAATGGCCTGTGTCGAGGCAGAGCAGGGTGTTGTTGGCGACGGCGTAGCCGAGGTAGAATTCGTGCGAGCCGACAACGTAACTCTCCGAGCCGATGCCGAAGAGCTTGCTCTCCACGGCGTCAAGCAGACAGCTCTTGTCCATCTTCTCGGCGAACATCTCGTCGAGCGACTTCTTTAACCTCTCGCGCGGGCCTTTACGGTCGATGGGTATATCCTTGTAGCCGTCCGGGATCCACATGTTTGTTACGCAGGGCGTGCCGAGGGCCTTTCCCATAGCAGCGCCGATCTTTCTGCAGGCGATGCCATGCTCGACCCAGAATCTTCGTATTGCTTCATCGGCGATGGAGAGGGTAAAGCCGCTTTGGGCCTTTGTGTGGGCGAAGAAGGTCCCGTTGAAGTCCATGCCCAGGCCGTTCGCCTTGGCCCAATCTATCCAGGCGGCGAAATGCTTTGCCTCCAATTCGTTGCGTTCGACTCTACGGTCCGTCTCGGCGTAGCTTGCGTGGAGGTTGAGGCGGTGGCTGCCGGGTATGAGGCTCAATGCCTTTTCTATATCGGCCCGCAGCTCGTCGGCGCTCCTGGCCTTGCCGGGATATGCCCCGGTGGCCATTATTCCGCCGGCGTCGAGTCCTTCTTTCTTGACCTCGAAGCCGCCGACGTCGTCACCCTGCCAGCAGTGCAGGGATATCGCTATCTGGCCCAGCCTCGCCATCGCGGCATCGGTATCGACCCCGAGTTCCGCATAGCGGTCTCTTGCGGCCTGGTATGCGCTTTCAATCTTTTGCGAATCGCTCATGCCTCTTCAATCTCCAT
>DATEBC010000206.1:0-13871 GCA_035288065.1 Sedimentisphaerales bacterium
TTCGGCACAAGTTTACGCATTTCGCTCTCGGCCCGACGGCAAGAGCCGGGATGTCCTTGTAGTCTGGGCTGATAAACCGACGAAATGGTCACTTCCGCAGGACGTTTCTATGGAAGCGGTTTATGACTATCTGGGTCGGCCTCTCGCCGGAGGGCCTCCGGAGACCTTAGACTCTGCTCCGCTGTTTGTTCTTCTCCCGCAAGGCAAGACAAGAGAAATGCCGCTCGAGACTCCATTAGAGGTTTCAGCTTTGCGGCAAGGTAGTCCATCGGCGGTTGTCCTGCAATTGCAGATGCCGCAGAGCGCGACTAACCTCGATAAGCAGGCCCATAAGGTTGACTTGAAGGACGCAGTGGAACTTGATGTTTTTGCCTACAATTTCAGTGATGAGGCGGTGACAGGGACTGTAAGCGTCGAGGATGCGCCCGAGGGGTGGCGGCTTATGCTGTCGCAAATGAAAATTGAGATCGAGCCGATGGGCCGCACGCGCCTGCCCATTCGTGTCGGTACGGCGAATTCAGGGCAAAGGCCCTCGGATGGATGGTTTAGACTGCGGGGGGAATTCGCCGACGCGGGCCGCCCGGTCCTGGCGTTTCGACTTGAGCCGAAGTAGAATACTCAAACTGACCGCTTTTAAGTCAGATTTTAACGTAACTACAGTTGCGAGAGCAGGATAAGAGTATCTGTCATTCCTGCGAAAGGCCTGCCCTGAGCGAAGCCGAATGGGCAGGAATCCAAATAGCCGGAAACAGTGTTAATCTGTGTAAACTTGTGCCTTAGGTATCCGTGTCAAAAAAGTGGATAGGCCATGGCTTAACCACAGAATCGGTCAGTTTGAGTAAGATAACCACCGGAAGAAAGGGGCGAGAAATTATGAAACCGCGAATGAATCGTCGGGTCTTTCTAAAGAATACGGCCATTGGCGGAGCCGGGCTGGTAATACTCGGCAGCAGCGATTTGGTTCGCACCTACGGGGCGAATGAGAAGCTCAATGTTGCGTTGGTGGGAGTGGCCGGGCGAGGGGACTGGTTTGTCACTGCGATACCGAATATCGGCGAGAATGTCGTGGCGATGTGCGACGTGAACGAGTACAAGGCCTCGCGGGCGTTTGACTCGATGCCTAAGGCGAAAAAGTACAACGATTTCCGCAAGATGCTCGATGAGATGGACAAGGAAATCGACGCCGTCACCGTCGCCACGCCGGATAATACCCACGCGGTAATCTCTGCTACGGCGATAAAGATGGGCAAGGGCGTGCTGTGCGAAAAGCCGCTGACGCATGATATATTCGAGGCGCGTCGCCTGCGCGAGCTGGCGGCCAAGCACAAGGTCGCAACGCAACTGGGCAATCAAGGCACTGCGAGCAGCGGTTTTAGGGAGGCGGTCGAGATTATCCAGGCAGGGGCGATGGGAGAGGTTAAAGAGGCGCACGTATGGAATACAGGCGGAGGGGCGGGCGAACGACCTGTTCCGACCGATGAGCACCAGATGCCGGATTACCTGCATTGGGATTTGTGGCTCGGGCCGGCCAAGTATCGGCCGTACAACTCGCGCTGGCTCGAATGGCATAGCTGGCGGGATTTCGCAACGGGCAACTTGGGCAACTGGGCATCGCATACGATGAACGTTGTCTTCAAGGGTCTGCGGATAGATACCCTCTGGCCGAGCACAGCCTCCGGCGATGAGGAGACGAGCAAAGGACTGATTACTCTCGAAGCCGAGGTATCAGGCTATCATAAGGCTACGTTTCCGCAGACTGAGATAATCCGCTACGACGTCCCCGCCCGGGGAGCGATGCCGCCTGTGCGAATCAACTGGTACAACGGCGGCGGCCAGGCGCCCGGGCCACGAGGCATGATCGAGGAAATGATGGGTCGCCGGCTTGACTGGGGCGATGCCGGAGAGAAGAAGTGGGAGGACCACGCCGGTTGTCTGCTGGTTGGAGCAAAGGGGATGCTGCACTCGACCGGGCACAATACCTCGTATTCACTTCTTCCGAAAGACAAATTCGAGGGATTTGAGATGCCCAAGCCCACCCTGCCTCGCTCACGGGGGCACGAGAAAGAATGGGCCGATGCGTGCAAAGGCGGCCCAGCGGCGATGTCCAACTTCAACTACGCCGACCCACTGGCTGAATTCGTCCTCCTCGGCAACGTGGCGACGCAATTCGAGGGCAAGATCGAATTCGACCCAATCAAGATGAAGGTTGTGAACAATGACAAAGCCGATGGCACGCTGCGGCGGGAGTATCGCCAAGGCTGGGCTTTGTAGGCTAAGAGGATATGCCGGTTCAGTCCACGGGGCCGAAGATGCCGCTGAGGAATCGCAGGACGTGTGGGCCGAGGACGAGCAGACCTATCGCGGCGGAGCCTACGGCTGAGATGAGGACGGCGCCGGCGGCGACGTCCTTGGCCTTTCCGACGAGCGGATGAAACTCCGGGGATGCGACGTCTGCGAGGAACTCGAGGGCGGTATTCAGGGCCTCAGCCGTCCAGACCGCCATAACCGCGAGGACCAGCCAGCACCATTCGGGGTCTGAAAGCCCGAACAGCAAACCGAGGAACAAGACGAGAAGCGAGGCGACGGCGTGCAGCCAGGCGTTGTGCTGGCTCTTGAGCATTGAGCCGACGCCGCGGATTGCATACCTAAAGCTTCGCACTCGGCCGCGAACTGTGAACTGTTGTGCGCGGTCTTGCGGTCTATCCGGCGTTAACTTCGCCACGGGCGGGCCCTGTTCTTGAGGTTGCTTAGAATATCATTGACGATCTTTACATCCTCGGCGATCTCGAAATCGAACATGCCCGCGAGGGTATGGTCGGCCCCGTTCTCGAAGACGTATTTGAAGGCGTCCTTGGGCGGTATGGCGCCGGCGGCCATCACCTTGAAGGCGATCCAGGGCTTGGTGACCTTCTTCATTACCTCGATGGTCTCGGCCGGCTCCTTGCACCAATACCCGGGAATCTCGGAGTACGGGGCCTTCAACTGCTCGGGCTTGGGGCCGGAGGCGTAGTTGTGGTGATGGAAGGTCTTGATGTAGAAGTCGTTGGGTATGCCGTTCTTTTCGCACTCGATTACGACTCGAAGGTCGTGGGCGCCGACGCCGGAGGGGACGCCGTGATCCTTGGCGATCTCGACGGCCTGACGAATCAGGTCGATCTTGCCCTCGGCGATGAGGCGGTCGGAGTGGACGCCCCAGAGGTAGATGGCTTCTGTGCCGTTATCGACAAGGTCCTTGACCTGTTCGGTGTAGGCCGCCATTCCGGGTTCGACGGCGGCTGTCGGGCAGACGATCCACTGTATCTTGCCGCCGTAACGATAGCGATACCGCTTGAGCAGGGGGATTATGCCGGGGGGATTGTGGATCGAGAGCGTGTTGATGCCGTGCGCCTCGGCCAGGGCCATCGTCTGGTGTATCTTATCCTCGGTGTTGTAGTTGGCGGTGAGGTTATAGACATACTGGAGGTCTCGGCTGTGCGTGTAGTGTGTGAGCAGGTTGCCGCCGAGCAGTATTCGGCTGACGTTAAGAGTGCCTATCTTGCCCTGGGGCACAGTCGCCTTCGAACCGATCTCGACTTTGATTGCGGAAGTCTCTTTTTGACCGCCCTTGGCCGTGCCGAGCGCCATCGCACCGCCAGCTGATGCAACAAGGGATTTCTTCATAAAGTCGCGACGGTCCACGTGTGAAGACATATCATTCTCCTTATTCTCAAGGCTTCTCAACAATATAGGCCTAACCTGCAATTTTGCAGAACTCATTACATAGTGCAACGGGCCGCACATCTGAAAGGCCCTTATAAGTATCGCCCGGATGCGGCCTCTATCTGGACTTTTTCTGCGTGCGCCCGGCGGCAGCCGCCGTTGCGCACTGTATCAGCTATAATACCAAAAATCCCCGCCCGATTCCAGTAAGTTGCAAAAACTTTTCCCAAAGAGCAGAGGTAACGCCGGTACGCGGTTCCACAGCCCGATTTTATGTCGAAAAATGCCTTTTTCGCCTCAAAATCCGGTTCTTCTGGAGAATGGATAGATCACGGCCAAGAACTCCGCCCAATATCAAAAATCACACTCTCAACAAGGGCACTTTGGCGGACCGAAATTCGCGTTTTTCGCTTTACAGGCTGCCGGCAGAACAGGCCTATTGGCAGGCGTGGCCGGCTTTTTGCCTGCTGGTAGCCCAAACGCGATAAACGCTTTTTTAAGCAGGTCATTACAGCGTATGTAGAGCCTGTTCCAGCGTAGAAGTGCCTCACGATGATACCCACAGTTTCGATTGTTATGGGGTGCTACCCTCCCGATAGCAATGAGATTATACCTATACATGCTGTTGCCTTAAAGCGTTAAATCCAAAAGAGTTAAGTCAAATCAGCCTTCATTATTCATCAACTTTTTTGGAGTTGAGCCGGATTTCTAATTTAGTGCTTCGGGTTTGGTTGCGGCTGAGCGAAGCGAAGCCGCGCCGGGAATGTCTGCGGAAATGCCGATGTTATCAGCCAGAGCCTGATCGAGCTCCTCGCCCTCCTCAGAAAGGCCAGCAAAGACCACGCCCTGCCCGCCCTGTAGGTTGGTTGGCCCCGCCACCTGTGGGCGGGGCCCGTCTCCACCGCTCCTCTCCCGTTTAGCAGTCGCCGGCACGGCGGCTCTATCCGCTTATCGCATGCCTCCGTTCGCCCCCCCACCAATTGCCGCTTCGGTTCTCGCTCGCTCGCCGAAATGCCACTCGTATGACACAAGCAAACCCAATTGGTGCGGCGGAAGTCTTCGGTCTCAACGCCGTCAACCACCTCCACAAAAGGAAAGAAGTAAAAAACCAGAATGACTGCCCCGCTTCTACATGTTCTCTATGATTTGTGGTCTCTACATCTCTGTGGCCTCTTCAAATTCCAAATCGGTTTGAGCAGATCATATATAGAGTTCTCTGAACATCGTACACAGTTACAGCCCTGTAACCATCCGATATAAAGGTTTTTCGGATTGAGGTTCTCTTGCCTGCACCACCTATGCAAGCTTATTCCACCTGAATGATGTCCTGTTTCTTCCCCGAAAAACCCGAATACGTCCGCAATCAAATCCCCAATCCTCGTCCTGAAGCGTTTGGTCTTACCTGTATTGCTTCCAACATAGAGTGGAATACATTCCTTCGTCGGTTTACCGCGCCAGCATTTCTGCGAAATGACATAGACTCCTTCTCCCTCCGGGGCTCTTGGGAAAGAATCATCAAGGCACTTATCAAGCACTTCCACGATTGTGAATGGTCCTATCCAGTTCATGATTTTGGTTTCTCCTAATGTAAAATCTTTGCCAATATAATGACCGTGGGGTTTTCTCAACAACCCCACAGTCAACAATTGAGTCCTACTCCTAAAGGGATGCATAGATTAGGGAATAGGTCGGTTCGGTTCGGATCGGAATGCTGTTCCCTCATCTGAGAGTGAACATCCGGAGCACTCGACTGGCGGTCTGGCTCCTGTTTGCTCCTTTTGTCCCACACTGCCAAAGGTCCAAGCTGTTCCCAATCTAATCTCAGACCGTTTTCCTTAGACCTGTCCAATAGGACCAAGCTTCTCTCAAGCCTTTTGGTCGCCCGGTCGAAAGGCACGCAGAGAAGTTGGCCATCATATACCCTCACCACTACCATCTCTTTCTTACCAGCAAGAACCAAGAAGTCCTTCTGTTTAAGGGCCCTAGATGTCCCCAAGGCAAACGAAAAGTACAAGATCAAAACGAAACACGCGATCGCACGAACTCCAGCCAACCCACGAGGGGTAGACCCCAAAACACCTATAAGCGATGAAGACGAATTTGAATGATCGCCGCCCATTCTTTCATGAGCCTCTAACTTCTCTCGATACGTCTTCTTTCCCCTTTGTGTCAGAAGGGGAAGGATGAACTCTCCTACGAACACCAACCCAGCCACAAAGAGAAATCCCCAAAATTCTCCTGTCCCACTATATATGACCAGCATCACAAGGAGGACAATCAAGAACGGCGAGTTACGCACAAGTCCCCGTAGAACTGGCCCCTCAGTTTTCAAAACTATGGGGCACACGGCGTTGATAGCCAGAAAGGCAAGTATAAGTATAGAACACAGAGATGATATGGCCACAAAGACGCTGGTCAAATTCAGCGTTATGAAGCCAATTGGTACTCCGAACCGCGTTATATACCCGGCTTCGTAGGCAAATGCCACCAAATACCCACCCACGGAGATGGCGGCGACCCCAGCGCCGCTCAGCACAAGAGATCTGACTTTGTCCTCTACTTTTACTTCTGAAGTTCTACCCGTATGTCCACCCTTCAAATCTATGTCAAATCCAGCACATGCAGAGACACCCACCAATTAGATCCCACCCCGCACCTGATAAGCAAAACACCTCGGCCCAAAGGCCTGCCTTCCAGCAAGTAATCAATAATCAATATCGAAGATGGTAGCACAGCGGATATTCGCCTGCGGCAAATCCCCCGTTCCCTGGCCGGAATCAATACTCATTCCTGTCAAATCGAGTATCCGCCCCTGGCGGACCAGGAATCTAATCTGTGAAAATCAGTACTACAATCCTTCAACTTGTTGTTTTTTGTGCTTGATATTGGAATCCGGCTGTCATAACCACTGTCAAAATAAGATGTTATGGTTTGTTTTGAATTTTGAGTTTCGGTGATTCGGATTTGTTTAGGATTTCGGATTTAGTGCTTCGAATTTGGTTGCGGCCTTTAGGCCGCGCTGGGTTAATCCGTGTCAAAAAAGATACCACAAAAACAGCGCAAAATCAACAGAAAAAAAAAGAAAAAACAGGAGATGCGTATCGCTCCCATGGGGCAAGCGTGAAGCGTGAAGCGTATCTTGGGCCGTTCGATAGAGCAATAGTTCCTCAGCGCGTCAGGGGGTACATAATCAGGTCAACTTCCCAGTCTTCGTATTGGGCCTTGAGTGTGGCGGTCGATCAAGCGGCGGTTCATCATCATAATATCGACGAACTGCGATGCGCTGCTACCCTTGAAGCCGCCCGGATCGCTGTCGATCACCCAATAGCCGTCGGCGTTATTGCACACCTTGTAGAACTCGGCGCGGGCGGCCTCCAACTGGGCCATTTGTTGGGGGTCGCCGGGGTCCTTGAGGGTCTCGACCTTGAAGTAGTCGCGCTGGGCCGGCGGAGGAAGGTCACGCGATTCGCATACGTTGTTGGCGCACTCGCCTATCCAGACCTCCATGCCATGGTTGAGCTTTGCGTGCTCCATAACGGGCGGGTATCGGCGCAGGAAGGCCTCATCCCCCGGCGAGAAGGGCGTCGGCAGGATGCCCGCCATCGACCATATCTGGAACAGGTTCACCCGCATCAGGGCGAGGATATCGACGTAGTTTTCCCATTCGTCGATTGTCCAGGTCCGCAGGGCATAAGGATGGGCGTAGCCCCAGTGCTGATGGGCATACATGCCGCGCAATGGAAATGAGGGATTCTCGACAATGTCAAGATCGTTGTCTAAAGTCGGCGGCAGCGTGCCTACATCAAGCTCACGCATCAGGGCAAAGACCGCCTGCCGCGTGCCCATATCCGTCGCCCCGGCGGCAATTACAGTTCATGGGTCGCCGCCTCGGCATAGTCGCAGGACAAAACCCTCTGCTCCCAAACCTTCCCAGTCGATCTGGTCAGAGGCTGCGGAGGCGTACTGCTCAGCCGGGCCGCGTCCGAGCAGGACTGTCAGACCGGGGCCGACTATGGGCTTGGGGCTTTGCCGAACATCGATTTGTGCGGAGACCCGGCAGAACGAGGAGAATTGATCAATAGCGTACTTGAGCGGCCGGCTAATGTTGTCTTCGATTATCAGCGTCAGGGATTCGATTTTTGTGGTTCCGGCAGGGGGCAGGCCGCCAATTACGCCGCCCGGCCAGCGCTCGAGTGTTAGCGGGTCGTGGGCGGGCAGGACAATGTCGGCCAGCGAGCGGATTCGCGTCATTGCGTCCCGGCAGATTTTCGGGTCGGGGCTGCGCGTCGGGCGGTTTTTCTCGATATTCTCGTACTTATAGACGACGTCGCCGGCCAGAAGCACCGGGCCCATCCAAGTCTGCACGAGAACGGCTTGGCTGCCGGGCGTGTGACAGCCGAGCTGAACGACGCGAATGCCGGGGACAATCTCTTCATCGTCGCCGACGAGCTTGAGGGCATCGGGCCTTTCGTTGAGGGCCTTTCGCACGTCCGGGGCGAGACGGTCTCTGCCGTCTGTTATGTCTTTGTATTCGCGCTCGTTGACGACGAGCTTGGCGCCGGGGAAGGCGTCGAAGTAATCGTAATGGTCGGCGTGGAGATGCGTCGCTATGACGTGACTTACCTGGGCCGGGTCGATGCCGTGGCGCTTGAGGGCTTCGATGGTCCGTTCTGAGGGAAGCTGCTTGACTCCGCCGGGAATGTATTTCTCGGTCGATCTGCTGAATTCTTCCGGGTACTTGGGACCGGTCTCGACGACGATAGGCTTTGGCCCGCCCTCTATGACCCAGACGTACAGAAAGAAGCCGCTGGTTGTTTCGCCGTCGGTATCCTGGAAGGTTATGTAGTCGCGGACCTCGCATTGGCCGACCTTTATTGCGCGGATGGTGTATTTCGTCGCGCCTTCGGGGGCGGGGGGCCAGCGCTTCAATGTCCCGGGGTCGTGGCTTGGCATGACAACGTCGGCCCTTTCGCGGATCTTCTCCATCGCGGCCATACACTCATCTAAGCTCGTATATACTCCTGGCGGGATGTTCTTTTCGATATTGCCGAGCAGCGAGACGGTATCGCCGGTGAGCACGGCCTTTCCATGAGCGGTATTGACGCAGTAAGCAGTCGAGCCGGGCGTGTGGCCGCCGACCCAGAACGCCTCGACGCCGGGCATTATCTCCTGGTCATCCACGACGACTAATCGCTTTTTGCAGTCGGGGGTATTGCTGAATTCGTAGAGGATTTTTCCGTGTGCCCAGGTGGGCGCGGCCGAGAGCGCCCCTTCCCATTCCTTCCTTCCGACATAGACCTTTGCGTTTTTGTATTCGAGCAGGTCATCGACGTGGTCGAAATGCAGGTGGGTGATGAAGACGCGGCCTATGTCCTCGGGCTTCAGGCCGAACTTACCCAGTTGGACCCTAACGGTCTCGTCTTGGCGCTGAGTGATCGGCTCACGGAGGACGTGGGCTGCGCCGCGGTTCATCTCCGAGATGTCGCTGATGCCGGCATCGACGAGCATAGGTTTATCGCCGCCGAGAATCAGCCAGATGAAAAGAGTAAATTCGTACGTCTCGGCGTTGTCGCCGTTGTGATAGGCGTGGTTACCGGCAATTTTGCAGACCCCGTTTCGCAGCGGGTAGATTCGATATTCCGGAGCAGCCGGCCCGGCAAAGGCCGTTGACCAGAGGACTAGGCAGAGCAGCAAAGCCGCTAAAAGCCTCTGAGCCGCGAAGGAGCGGCGTATTCTTGCAGGAGCGTGCGCCCGTTGTGTTGTTTTCATGTGTCGGTTCCTTTATCAGTCTATTGAACTTTGAATAGTCCGCCACGGGCCGACCATCGGCGGACTCAATAAGATTGCTGCACCCGCCTCGGCGGGTAAAACTGGATTCCCGCCTGCGCGGGAATGACATAAAGGGCGCGGGAATGACATAAAGGGTGCGGGAATGACATAAAGTGTGCGGGAATGACAATTTCAAAGCCACCCTGTTCATCTAATCGTTCAAACATCAATAATTGCTGCTTCGGGTTTTTCGAGAATTCCCGGTTGGTCCTGATTATAACGGCGGGACGCTATTTTGTTCAAGGCCGGAGATGCAAACTCCCCGCGGTATTTCCCAGGGCGGAAGCGGAGATTTGGAAAAAGGGGGGAAATTGGAGGATTTTTCAGGTTTGTTTTTTGTTGCACCTTCAATATTGGGTGAATAATGAAGGTGCGTGTGTTAAAATGGGGGATATAGGGATGCACGGCAAGAAAAAGGTGCGAAAAAAGTGGTCAAAAATGCGCGGTTTTTTGCACTTTTTGTCAAAACATTGGGGGATTTTGATAAGAAATGAGTGAAACATGGGGGAAAAATGAGCGGTTTTTATTTCCTACTTGGGCAGTGGGGATTGGAATCGCGGATTTCACAGATTTACGGATTTTGGCCACGAAGACACGAAGGACGACAGAGGAGTGAAGACGGAGGGCAGGAGAATCTTGCCACGAAGACTCGAAGACACGAAGAGAAAGCGGGCCCAGCCCCAAGGGCCAGGAAGGACACAGAGGAACGATAGGCGAGGGAAGACAAAATGGCGAACAACGAACAATGAGCTATGAACAATGAACCAAGCACCCCTTGTCATTCTCCGCTTTTTTTTCTTCCTCTTGGTTTTCCGGTGTTTTTGTGGTAGGTTTCACCATAGACGAGACGACATTGGGCGAGCCGCTTAATTGATTATTGATTACTGACTATTTATTATTGATTAAGGATTCCTTCGACTACGGTCAGGACAAGTACTTTAAGGCAGTTAGGCGAAAAAACGCAAAAAAAGGCGACGAATGAAGCTAACCGATAATGAAATTCGAAAAGAATGGCTTTGATCTATGGGATTTGAATCATATATAGAAGAAATAGATAAGTGTCGCCATTATTTGTTATTATTCGCAGGATTATAATGAAGAGTAACACGAGTTTTGGTTTACAACCACCCAAAGAAATAGACGATCTTGCTACATGGTTTGCGGAGGCTGTCCGGGTAGAACTTGCTGCACTTGAAAAAAGCGGAGGATCACAAATTTATGAAGTCCACTCTGGCAAACTAATCGAATCGAAAGGGCCAAATCAAGGGATCATGGTTTTCTTGATTGCTGATGGAACTCGGTTGCCTGAAGATGCATCTGGAAGACTTAAAACCGAAAATGGAGAATTTACTGTATCAGTGATAGGTCAAAACGGAAACATTTTACATCTTAATGTTGAAGGAAGGGTATTACCAGAGAGTATTTATTTTGCAACACTTATTATTGATGACACCGCTTTACTACGAAGGCTTGCTGAAGTGCTCGAAGAATGTTCAGAACACGTAGAAAATCTTTCCCCGTTGGCAATCTCAGTATTTCATCCATCAATGGCCACTATTCAGGCCAATAAACTCCCAGATACCCCTGAACTGGTGGATATATCAGGACAACTCAGAGATGTTCTTGAACGAGCTTGTGGATCTTCTGTTACCTATATTTGGGGTCCACCCGGTACAGGGAAGACACATGCAATTGCCCATCTTGTGACAGGTCTGATTGAAGGTGGCGAGAGGGTATTGGTTTCTAGTCATACTAACTCGGCAATAGATCAAGCACTCTATGAAGCGGTAAAAGTTGAAGATGAAAATAAACACGGCCCCCTTGCAAATCATTTATCCGTTATGAAGGGAAAAGTAATAAGGTTAGGCAGGACAATTAATTCTAAAATCCCGGATTCTGTTCGATATGACAAAGTATTGGAGATAAAGGGACAGGAAATACAAGAAAAAATATTGGAAATAGAAAAACAAATTTTGCCCCTTTTCAGAATAATGGAAAAGGGACGAGGTATACTTGCAGAATGGAGCAAATTAATAGAATTCACCAATCGTCTAAATGCAATCAAAGAGTCCCTTCAGAAAGCCAATTTGCTTCAAAAGGGTGTAGAGGAATCTATCAGAATACCAAAGGATTTAATTCGGCAGCGTAGGACTGAATTGGAAATAGCAAAACGAGCCTGGTTTTGGAGAGAATCTAAAACAAAAAGAGCACAACATGCTTTAGAACAATCGGAATTGCGCCTACAGCAAGCAGAGAAAAATTTGACCGATGTTTTAGAGAGAAAAGAAAAGTTATCACTATTAAATCAGCATTTGGAACAAACTCTCAAAAGCCAACAGGATATATGCGAACAACTACCCAAACAGGAATTAGTTGAAAAAGAACTTGCTAAAAAAGCAGAAGAGCTTAAGCCACTCAAAGAAAAGTTGACCTTGTTACAGGCAGAACTTGCCAATTTGGGGCAAATCATTATTGATGAGGCTGTGGCCATATTCTGCACACTGACAAAAACCTATGTAGGAGAAGATTTGGCGGGGCAAAAATTCGATGCTGTTATAATTGATGAGATTTCGATGGCACTTCCACCTCTTATTTTCCTTGCTGCTGGTCGTGCCAAATCACGTGTCATTCTTGTAGGAGATTTTCTACAACTACCGCCGATTGTCCGTAGCGATACAGAAATAACAAACGCCATTTTAGGGACTGATACGTTTCAACTTGCGGGAGTAGCCGTCGATTTAAAACCTTCCGAGAATTGTCCAGTGTTGAAAAAACTTACAATACAGCATCGCATGGTTCCTGAAATAGCTGATGTGGCAAGGCATTTGGTCTACGAACGGGCTGGTGGTCTTGATGACGATGAAACAGTCAAGCAAAGAAATGTTGAAGAGAAAAACCCATGGTTAGATTTCTTGCCAAAAACCCCACTTGTAATTATAGACACAGCAGATTTACATTGCTGGAGTGGGAAACAACCGGGAAGTCTGAGCCGTTTCAATATGTATTCAGCAATGCTATCTGTTGAAATAGCAACCATAGCAGCAAAGAAAATTGGAGAACCGTCACCGAATGATCCCCAACCTATCGGAATAATTACACCTTTCGCGGCCCAACGAAGGATTTTATCTAAGTTGATTTCTGACATGGGGCTCGATCGCTGGGTTGCTGCGGGTACAGTCCATACTTTCCAAGGAAATCAGGCGGATCTTATTATTTTTGATTCTGTTCTGGACGAACCTTATTATACTGCTCGCCTAATAACCCCCAAAGATAGTAATGATGTTCTCAGAGAGTTAAATGTTGCAGTTACCCGTGCAAAAACAAGTTTGTTTTTATTGGGTCATCGGAATGGTTAAATAAATGCGCAAAACCTGCAAGTGCTCTTGGGAATTTATGGAGTTACCTGAAAGGGCCAGCAGTTCTGTTGTCTGCTCTCGATTTTATTGGGAATGAATTTGGGAATCGTGTAGCATCCATTTCCACTGTCCCAACTGCATGGAGTATTCCCAAAGGCGATACTATTCAAGTTTTTGACGAGACATCATTCTTTGATTGTTTTGCCAAAGATATTAACGCTGCTAAGATTTCTATCTTTGCTTTAGCCCCATATTTTGGAGAATATAGGTGGCCAAAAATACAACCTCTTTTTAATGCGGCCTTATCAAGAAAAGTTGAAATAACGATAGTAACGCCTCCTTTAACCGAAGCCCCAAACAAAAGCTACGTAGAAAAGGTAATAACTAACTTACGCTCTCTTGGCGCAATCGTTGCGACAGCAAGTGGGATACATGGAAAAGATATCATAATTGACGAAAAAGTTGTTTATACGGGCAGCATGAATTGGTCAAGCCATAGAGGCCGCATAGAAGTAATGCATAGAATCAACGCTCCGAAATACGCCAAGCAATATTTGGAGTATTTACAGGCTAAGCATATCCGACAATCTGCTACCAATGAAGATGGGACACCTCGGTTATGCCCTTATTGTGGCTGTCTAATCCAAATTGTAAACCAACGACGACAGCACTTTCTTTGGGATTTTCAAGCAATGAAAATCGGTTGTACCAATCCAGACTGTCAAGGATATCTGAGAAACATTGATGAAAGACCTCCTTTTAGGCAAGCACCTGTTTGCCTGGTAGATGGCCGAACAAAATATCGTCGAGTACGTCGTGGTAGAGGCGAAATTTGGCAATGTCCTAAACACCCAAAGGCTTGTCCGACGAAAAAGGTAATTATTGGGGATCCAGACTAAGGTTTAGGCGGGGGATAAATGGCGGGGCGGACGTGGTCTTCTTAATGCGTGGGGTAGGAGATTGGGGGGGGCGGTTTGCTTGGAGTAT
>DATEBC010000207.1:0-3215 GCA_035288065.1 Sedimentisphaerales bacterium
CCCAGACGACGGGGGAGGAGTAACCCGTTCCGGGGAGAGTGATTTTCCAGTTATAGTCGTCCTGCGTCCATTTGGCGGGGATGGTTGTTGCGTGGCTGATCCCCTGGCCGTTAGGCCCGCGGAAGCGAGGCCAGTTCTGAGCTTGGGCCACTGCGGGCGGCAGGATTAACAAAATCACAATCACAAGGATGAAGCGGATAATTTGTATGCCGTTTTTGGCTGCGGCGGCTTGTCCTTTCATTCAGAGTCTCCTAAGTGTATATGCCGAACTGTTGAACGGTTTTCAACGAGTCTTCTGTTGTGTGATCACCACAAATTATACTCCAAATCAGAGTCGTCTGCGAGAATGTTCAAGCACGCGCTGGGTTTTGCTGTGGAAAAAGGAGCTTGAGGGATTGGGCGGGGTCTGGTAGATTGCAGGGTGTCATTGTTGGGTCGAATGTGAGGATAACTCGATTTGATGAAAGGATACGGGATATGAACAGGATGGCGAATGTAGTCAGGTCGTGGGTATTGATAGTTGCTGGTCTGAGTTTTCTGGGCTGCCAGTCTGCTGATGCCGGGCCGGGAGTCGTATTTGATGGCAAGGAGGGGCCGGGCAAGGGCAAGCATATCGTTTTTGTCATCGGCGACGACGAGTATCGCTCGGAGGAGCTGATGCCGATGCTCGCGAAGATATTGGCGGCGCATCATGGGTTTAAGTGCACGGCGCTGTTCTCGCTGAATAAAGAGAGCGGCCAGATCGATCCCGGGGCGCAGGACAATATCCCCGGACTGGAGGCGCTGGAGACGGCTGATCTGATGGTGATATTCACTCGATTTCGCGAGCTGCCGGACGAGCAGATGAAGTATATCGGCGATTACACGAATTCGGGCAAGCCGATTGTGGGGCTGCGGACGGCTACCCATGCGTTCAATTATTCGAGGAATAAGAACAGTCCATACGCCAAGTACAGTTTTCAGAGCAATGACCCTAAGGGTGGGTGGGGGCGGCAGGTCCTGGGCGAGACGTGGATCAATCACTACGGCGATCACCAGAAAGAAAGCACTCGCGGGGCGGTAGCGAAGGGGATGGAGAGCGATCCTATCGTCCGGGGGTGCGAGGACATCTGGGGCCCGTCCGATGTCTATGGCCTCACGACGCTGCACGGCGATTGCAGGCCGGTCGTTATGGGGGTGGTGCTCAAGGGTATGGACCCGAAGGACGAGCCTAATACAGATAAGAAGCCTGTGCCAGTGGCCTGGACGAAGACTTACACCGGCGAAAAGGGCAAGACGGCCCGCGTCTTCACTACGACGATGGGCCATGGCTCCGACTTCAAGAGCGAGGGCTTTCGCCGGCTTATGGTGAACGCGTGCTACTGGGCGCTGGGGATGGAGGACAAGATACCGGCAAGGGCCAAAGTGGATCTTGTCGGCGAGTACAATCCCAACGATATCGGTATGGGCAAGTTCAAGAAGGGCTTGAAGCCTTCGGACTACGCGATTAAATGAGGGACGAACGGGCTCTACCCTGCGAGCGGTACGAGATTGCCACGTCGGCCTTCGGCCTCCTCGCAATGACAATGGTCGCCAGATGAATTTTCAGGACTATTAGAACGAGTTTTTGATGGAGGTATTAGGATGAAGGGCCGTGCGTTTTGGATATTTGTTCTGGCAGGGATTTGTGCTTCGCAGGCGGGGGATTGGCCTAATTGGCGGGGCCCTTATTTCAACGGCTCGACCGACGAACCGAATCTGCCTTCGGACTGGAGCAGGACGGAGAATATCGCCTGGAGCGTCGAGCTGCCCGGGTGTTCGGCGGCTACGCCGATTGTCTGGAAAGACAAGGTCTTTCTGTCCGGCGTGGATTCCGACAAGGATATGCTGCTGGCGATGTGCTTCGACCGCAGCGACGGCAAGCTGCTCTGGCGGCACGAGATTGGAAAAGGCATTTACCGGGACAGGCGGAGCAATTTCGCGTCGGCTTCGGCGGCTACAGACGGTGAATCGGTCGTCTTCTTCTACGCCAGCGGGGAATTGGTGTGCTTCGACCCGGACGGGGGACGGAAGTGGGCGAGGAATATCCAGAACGATTACGGGCCTTTCGCTTTTCTGTGGACTTTCGCCAGCAGCCCGCTGCTCTTTGACGGCAGGCTGTACGTACAGGTGCTGCAGCGGGATGTTGCGGTGAGCGGTCGCGGCTTTGCGGACCGCAAGAACGAATCGTACATTCTCGCTATGGAGCCGGAGACGGGAAAGACGCTATGGCGTCAAATCCGTCCGAGCGAGGCGCAGGAGGAATCGCGCGAGGCGTTCAGCACGCCTCTGCCCTTCACCCTCAACGGCAAGGAGCAACTGGTTGTTGTCGGCGGCGACTGCCTTACCGGGCACGACCTCAAGACGGGTGAGGAATTGTGGCGATGGGGGACGTGGAATCCGAGGCGAATCACGCACTGGCGGCTTGTTCCGTCGCCGATTGCCGGGGACGGGGTGGTTCTGGCCTGCGCCCCGAAAGGCGACCCAATCTATGCGATCCGGCCGGGGAGTGGCGTACTTGGCGATGACGCGGTAGCCTGGACCAGCGAAGGCTCAGAAAGAGAGGTTTCATCCGATGTGCCGACGCCGGCTTTTTACGACGGGGATTTCTTTGTGCTCAACGACCTTCGCGGGCGGCTCTCGCGGGTCGAGCCGCGGACGGGAAAGATCAAGTGGGCAATCGAGACGCCCGGGCAGGCCAAGTATGAAGCCTCGCCGCTTGCCGCGGACGGCAGGATTTACATAATCAACCACGCCGGGGAGGCGACCATAGTCGATGCGGCCGACGGCAAGATCCTCAGAACTATCGCTATGGACGATCCGAGCGGCGGAGAGGTCGTCCGTGCATCCATCAGCGCCTCGGATGGTCAGCTTTTCATTCGCACGACACGGCGATTATACTGCGTGGGCAAGAAGGGCTAATTTGACCCGGGCAATATGGCCAGCAGTATGGCGTAGGCCTATTGATTGATGATAACATCTTGCTGCGTAATGCCCTATCTGACGGTTTGAAATCCGAAATCCTAATATCGAAATCCGAAACAATCTCAAAATTGCCTTGTGTCCTATGAAAATTGAATGGCCGGATAGCTCAGCCAGTCGCTTAGAGACCAGATACGGTCGGTCAAACCTGCAACCATCGCAGGTGTCCGCGACAGCCATCGATCGTTCCGGTCTTGCACACGAAGCGTTCGCAC
>DATEBC010000208.1:0-5781 GCA_035288065.1 Sedimentisphaerales bacterium
GGCAGCAGGCGAGCGCAATTCGCGTGAATTGCTCGGCAATATGGCCCATCTCCGTATTGCCGGTCCGCAGGAACTTGCGCCTGGCCGGCAGCTTGTAGAAGATGTCCCGGACCTGAATAGTCGTGCCGTAATCGCCGCTGCACGGCCCTACCTCGCGGCTTTCTCCGCAATCTATTTCGATGCAGTTGGCTCCGGGCGACCCTTCGGTTCGGCTGACGGCTCGAATCCGGGCGACCGATGCGATGCTCGCCAGGGCCTCGCCCCGAAAGCCCAGCGTCGATATGCAGGCCAAATCGGCGCTGGTCCTTATCTTGCTGGTGGTGTGCGGCTCGAATGCGCGCCCGAGGTCCTCAGCGTCCATACCGGAGCCGTTATCGCTAACCGAAATCAGCTTTCGCCCCCCGTCCTCGACGGCGACGGTGATCTTCGTCGCCCCGGCGTCGATACTGTTCTCGGTCAGCTCTTTGACCACGCTGGCAGGGCGCTCAATAACCTCCCCGGCGGCTATCATATTCACCATATTTTGGTCAAGGACAACAATACGACCCATTGCGTGCTCCGATGGTGTCTAAGAACCCCGCTCAGAAATCAACCTAATCCTGCAACGGGAGTCTGTTATGGCGGTTCCGGCGCAGCAAAACAACGCCGACGCCTCGTCATAATACCGCACCACCCGAATCGAAGCCAGACCTTTTTGCAGGCCGGGGACTACACTATTGCCGCGTTTCGTGAATCTCGCTACTATAGAGTAATGAGATTGCCGCGTCGCTTCTCCGCCGCGGGCGGGCTCGCAATGACAATTTGAGACTTTCAGGTGTCATTGCGAGTCCCGATTTATCGGGACGTGGCAATCTTATAGTCGTAATACTTGTGAAACGCGCTACTCTGGCTACGCGAGTTTGTCCCTGTTTTCATAGACCTTTTGTATGGCGTTGGCGATGTCGTCCATATCGGATTGTGGGCCGAGGAGCATTGACTGGGTCAGCCAGACCGCCTCGGTGCAGAGCTTGTCGTTGGCCGGGCAGTTGTTCTCCCTGCGGTATTTGTCGAGACGCTCTTTAGAGAAGGCCCTTTGGAAGTTCTTAGACGTCAAAGCATCTTCGATTATGCCTTCCTTGTTGAGCGGGCTGTATCCGCTCCAGGCAGGGATGCCCTCGGCGCTCAGGGCCGAGAGGAACTTGCTTAGCGGGACGTCGTTGAAGCGCTCTTTCTTGTATCTGAAGGCGTAGAGGTGATATGCGCCCCTCGTCTGGCCTTCGTAGAATCTCTGCGGAATAATGCCCGGAATCTTTTCGATCTTTGAGGTCAGGTATGCGGCATTTTTATTGCGTATTTCGGCGTCCTTCTCGATCCGCTTCATTTGTCCCAGCAGTATCGCGGCCTGATATTGGGTCATTCGGCGGTTGGTCCCTACGAATTGGTTGCCGCTGGCCTTGATGCTCCCGTACGACCTTCCGCAGTTGGTGAACGAATGGCACTTGTCCATAATCCGCTCGTCGTTGCCGATGATTGCGCCGCCCTCGCCGCAGGGCAGGTTCTTGGAATTCTGGAAGCTGAAGCACCCCAAATCGCCGACCGACCCGGCCTTTTTGCCCCGCCACTCGGCCAAATGGGCCTGGCAGGCGTCTTCTATCACCTTGAGGTTGTGCTTCTTCGCAACGGCGTTGATCTTGTCCATATTCGCCACCGTCCCGAGGATATGCACGGGGATGATGGCCCTGGTGTGCTCGGTGATTCTCTCTTCGATTTTGTCCGGGTCCATCTGGAACGTCTCAGGATCGGTATCGACGAAGACGGGCAGGGCGTTGGACAGCAGCACGACGCTGACGGTGGCGACGAACGTATAAGGCGGCACCAGCACCTCGTCCCCTATTCCCACGCCGAGCACGTGCAGCGAGGTGAGCAGGGCGTTCGTGCCGTTCACCGTCGCCATGCACGCCTTGGTTCCCGTCAGTTCGGCGTATTTCTTCTCGAATTCATCCACCACCTTACCCCGGCCCCTGAACCAGTCGCCGCTTCGCAGGATCGAGAGGATGGCTTCTTCGTCGGCCTGGTCCCAGATAGGCCAATCGCTGAAAGGCTTGGACCTGACCGGTGTGCCGCCCTGGAGTGCAAGTTTGCCCGCCTTGCCGGTCGCCTGGGCGTAGGCGGAGGTTCGGCCTGAAACAGCGGCAGCGGCGCCGACGGATGCCGCGGCCAGGAATTCGCGTCTGGTAAGAATGTTCCCGTTCATTTTTGCCTCCCTATCTATTATGAGCATGCCATTTGACCGTCATCGCCGGTCTTTGGGCCGTCATGAAAGTCGATGCGGCTGCAAAGCCCGGCACGGCCGATATTGTATCACACATTTCCGCCGGGGTTCTATATTTTGAAGAATATTTTGTGCCGGTGCAGGAACCACAGAAGCAGCCAACTGGCGGCAAGAACGCCAAGGGGCAGAATCACAGGTGCGATTGGTCCGGCGTGTTGAACCAGACCTGCGAGGAAGAATTCGGAAATCGCCTCAAAGCCGACAAAACTCTGGAGGAAGTATATCGTTATGGGATTCATCCCGATCACCACGAATACAAACGTCCACTTCCTGTACCCCTTGACGTCGATTACCCAATAGAATAAAGCCAGCAGCATCAGGCACAAGCCCCCCGAGTACAGGGCGTAAGAGCTGGTCCAGATGATCTTTATCATCGGGAAGACCATCCCCCATAGATAGCCGACCGCCGTGCAAGCGGCCCCTGCCAGTGCGAGGCCCGCCGCCTTTCGCCCGCCGGAACGCTCGCTGCGAAGCCAGTGCCCCGCCAGCGCGCCCAGCAGAACGGTGCAGACCGCCGGGAAGGTGGAGATGATTCCCTCGTTGTCGCCGTAGGTGTAGTAAAGCACCCCGGGAATCAACTTCTGGTCGATATATGAAGACAGGCAACCTTCCATCGTCAGCACGCCCGCGCCAAAGCCCGGCACCGGAATCAGCGCCATCGCCGCCCAGTACAACAGCAGGGTCGCAGCGATAACTATCGCCTGAGTCCGCCATTTCGTATGAACGACAAGCATCGCAGCAAAAAAGTAGCATATCCCGATCCTCTGCAGCACCCCCGGCCATCGCGTCTGCGGCCAGTCAAAACGCAGCAGGCCGTTGTATATCAAGCCTAACAAAACAAGCACGATACTCCGTTTTATAATGTGCAGATGAATCGCCCTGATGCTATGGCCCCGTTGCAGGCGGCGAGAGGTCGAAAAAGGCAGAACGACCCCGATTATGAACATGAAAAGCGGATATATCAAATCCTCAAAATGAAAGCCCTGCCACGCTACATGTTCGAGCTGGCCTTGAATTTTCTGAGCCGCAGGGTGCGTCCATAGACCGGCCAGGCTCCTGAAAACCTCGCCGCCGCCGATGATCCAGAACATGTCAAACCCGCGAAGCGCATCGACCGAGACTATACGCTGCTGAGGCGGATTGGGTTGTTCAGGCGTGGACACCGCACAATCCTTTCAATTCACGGCAAATCATTTGGCCCTGGCAATTCTTAGGGCCTGTTTGGCTGAAACGCGGCAGGCCTTGCCGTTACGGTTTATGATAACGTACTGGCCAAGAAGTGCTTTGCGCTGCAATTCTTCCCGGACCGCTTTTCTAAGACATCTGCCGGCCTCTATCGCCATTTTATGAGTCTCTTTTGTAACCATCCGTCACCAAAATTGTTATTAAATCCGAAATTCGAATATCGAAACTCGAAACAAATTCTAATTTCCAAAGCTCAAAATGGCCAAAACTACACTGTTTTGAGCAGTTGTATTTAGCATTTTGTATTTGTTTCGGATTTAGTATTTAGTGCTTCGAATTTTATTTTTCAAGCAGCGATTGGCCAGTCATTTCTTGGGGCTGGGGCAGGTCCATCATGTTCAGCATGGTCGGCGCGATGTCGGCCAGTCTGCCGCCTTCCCGCAGTTTACAGCCCTTGAATCGCTCGTCAAATACTATCAGCGGCACATCGTTGAGCGTGTGGGCGGTATGCGGCTTATCGGGGCTGCCGTCTATCATCTTCTCGAAGTTGCCGTGGTCGGCGGTGATTATCGCAGCGCCGCCCATACTCTTGACCTTATCGAGGATCTTGCCCACGCATTGGTCAACGGTCTCGGCGGCCTGTATGGCGGCCTCCAATACCCCCGTATGTCCCACCATATCCGGATTGGCGAAATTGACCACGATCGCGTCGTATTTGTCCGATTCGAGCCTGTCCAGAACGACATCCGCGACCTCGTAGGCGCTCATTTCCGGCTTGAGGTCGTATGTCCTGACCCTCGGCGAGGGGACGATCTGCCGGTCCTCGCCTGGAAACGGCTTTTCCGTGTAGTCATTGAAGAAAAACGTTACGTGGGCGTATTTCTCCGTCTCGGCGCAGCGGAACTGCTTCAGGCCCAGAGAGCTCCAGTAAGCCGCGAGGGTATTCTTCATTTTGGGGGGTTTCGCAAACGCCACCGGAGCCGGAATCGTTGCATCGTACTCGGTCATGCAGACAAAGTGCGTCTCGGGCCTTTTCAAACGGGGAAATTCCTTGAAATCGGCCTGAACGAAGGCGCGGGTGATCTCGCGGGGCCTGTCCCCGCGAAAATTGAAGAATACCACGCCGTCGCCGTTGTTGATCGTCGCTATCGGCTCACCGTCTTCGTTGACAATTGCCGTCGGCTCGATGAACTCGTCGGTAACACCCTTCTGGTAGCTCTGCGCCACTGCCTCTGCGGCGTTTGCCGCCCGCAGGCCCTTGCCTATGGTAAGGCATTCGTATGCTTTCTGGACGCGGTCCCATCGGCTGTCGCGGTCCATCGCATAGAACCTGCCCATAACGCCGGCGATTCCGCCGACGCCTATCTCAGCCGCCTTCTTCTCGATCTCGCCAATGTATCCGGCCCCGCTGTCTGGCGGTGAATCCCGGCCGTCCGTGAAGGCATGAATGAAGACCTCGGCCAAGCCGTTTCTCTTGGCCAGCTCCAGCAGCCCGTAGAGGTGGTTCAGCCGAGAGTGAACGCCGATGTCACTGCAAAGTCCCATAACGTGCATTCTGCCGTTGCTCTTCTTCACAAACTCAATCATCTTGAGGAATTCTGCGTTCTCAAAGAACGAGCCGTCTTCAATCGCCATAGTCAGCCTGACGGATTCCTGGGGGACGATTCTGCCGGCGCCGATGTTCTGATGGCCGACTTCGCTGTTGCCCATTGTCCCTCCGGGCAGCCCGACATCGCGCCCGCTGGTATGGATAAGGCAGTGGGGGTATTCGGCCATCAGCATATTGTCAACGGGCGTATTACCGCGTTTTGCCGCGTTATACTCGTCCTCGGCAGGGTCCGGATTGTGGCCCCAGCCGTCCCGTATGATAAGCAGAAACGGTCGAATCTTCAGTGTTACCCTCGGTTTCGCCATGCATAGCGGCCTTTCAAACAAAAGTAATAAAGACGAGGCAATACCTCGTCTAATCAATCTCGTCGAACCTGATTCGCTCAACATGGTACGGAATCATCGGCGATATGTCAAACATTTAAGAGCGTCTGACAAAATGAAGACCTCCCCTCTGTCATTCCCGCGCAAGGCCTGCCCTGAGTCCGCCAACGGCGGAAATGGGCGGGAATCCGGAGAACCAAACGCGCGTGAGACCCAACTTTGCTACAGGCGCTAAGACACCCGGGCAAAATTCACCAATCGCCAAAAGTTTTTGACAGCAGCATTTACTCTGCTATAATTGTCAGTCAATTTATGATTAACGGCGGGTGGTCAAAAGCTCGTATCGTAATATT
>DATEBC010000209.1:0-7160 GCA_035288065.1 Sedimentisphaerales bacterium
TATTCGTCACCATTCGCAGGACGCTCGTGCTGCTGCCAACACTGGTTGCTGGCAACTCTTCTGTTCTTTCAGAAGAGTTCAGTCCGACGCGGTGAGCCAAACGTCTTCATCTATCAATGAAGCCCCTGCCTTGATCCATTCGTGCCAGCCGCTCTGCGCTCTGCTGCTTCTGTTTCGATTTCGCCAGTTTCTGATAAGGTCCATATTGTTTGTCGCGGATGTCCTCCTCACCGCGAAGATCATCATCTCGGTCGAGCCGGCGCTGGCGACAATGCTCGTCTGATACGGCAGATAATACTCCAGTCCGCCCGGAGCGGGCCTGTTGTGTCCGCCTTCTCTGCTGACAATCATGCTCATCCCACCGGCCAAGGCGCTCGGATTCGACGTATCTGCCTGAACGGCGGCGTTGACCACTGCTCCGTATCTGGCATACATGAGCATAAGCAGATTTCGCTCTTTGGCGAGTATTTGCTCATCTGCCGAAGTGTGTACTTCACAAGCGATGTGGAAATGCAGGCACATACCGCGACTTGCCGCAAGGTCGGCGATTTCCACCAAGTTGGCGTCGTCCCCGATGGTAACAATCGAATGCACACCCTTCAACTCAAACCACATTGTCTTGGTGCTTGTGCCGCTCTGTAATAAATCGCCGCGGTTCGCCGTGATCTGCGCATACCCAGTCCTAATACTGCCGTCATCGCCGCCATGCCCTCCTGAGATGTCGATGATGACCTGCGAACCCTGCACGAGACACGGCAGATCGGAATGTTCGAGATAACCACAATCCGAACATATCGCCAGGTTAAACGGCACTCCACAAACATAGAACGACCGGGGGACTTCGGCGTCCTTCTTATAGAAGAGGACTCTGCGACCGTCCGGATCATACACTACGCCCCTGTTGCGATACGGTTCCTCATCAGTCTGCCTGTAACCTACACCAAATACGACATAAACATCCTCTGAGTCCGCCTTCCGGCCAATCTGCGTTATCGCAGCATCGAGCTGTGCCTTTGTCGGCTTGTGTTCGGCGATATCAGACCAGTAAAGAGCGCCCTCCGGGAAAATCACGACCTGACAACCCATACTCTTGGCCTGGTCGATGATACTGGAAATCTTCTCGTGGTTCTTCTGGAGCGTCGCCTCAATGACAGTCTGTGCCACGCCGATCTTAATGGTCCCGCCGGATGCCGTCTGAGCCGTTAGGCCGATGAGCAGCAACACAACGATTGGGTAGTTGCTGTGCGTTGCCTTCATTCGACCTTGGCTTGTTTCGGATTCCATAATGGAACATACTATCATAGCGGCCTGTTATTTCAAGAACTGTCAACGTGATTTACTCCGGAAGCGCAGCGGCGCAGGCTCGCCGCAGATACTCCGCGTATTGCCAATCGCCGCTGCTGCCGGTCTGACGGGTGATAACCAGATCGAGGCTGGGAACGAAAGCGATCAACTGCCCGCCCGACCCGGGCTTATAGCGGGCGTCAGCGGGAATGCCCTTCCCGCTGGGAGTGTCACCTTCGCCTGTCAGCATCGCGGGCAGTTCCCAACCATGGGAAAATGTCTGAGCCGGAACCCTGAAACGCATCTCCGGCGTCGCCACATCGTGGGTAGGCCGGGACGTCTGTTCCACAAACCATTTCGGAATGACCTGCTTGTCATTCCACTTCCCGTTTCGCAGCATGCAGTACGCAATGCGGGCGAGGTCACGGGCCGCCATGCCCATTCCATGTGACGGATGCCTGCCGATTTATTCGCCGCCATCGTAGTAGTGGAACCACCAATGCTCAGATCATCGAGCTTCGCCGGATTCATCCCCGCAAGGCGTTGACCGTCGTCCATATCGTCGAGCTTACGCCATCCGCCTTTTGATTCCGGCGGCGGGAAATACGCCTCGTCTTGCTCTGCCGTTGTAAGCGTCTTGAACATTTCATACACCGTGCGATCGTCTTCAGTTCCCCGGAAGTGGAAAGGAAAAATCGCACGCCGGTTTTATAAGCTAATGAAACCGGCAGCCTAACAAATCGGTTCTTGGAAAGTGCAGACACAGAATAAACACTACGAAATTCGAATAGATAAATAATGGAGTTAGAATCGATAATAGCAAATCTTGATTGGTGTTCTTCAGTGAGTTCGCAAAAGAGTCTCCCCACACGGTGCCCGTATGCAAATGTGGATAGATGTCCGCGGTATTATGAAAGCCTTTCATTACTCGGGAGTGCTGGTACTACGACGGCAATCCAAGCGTCCGAAGAAAATCGACTCCTGAAGAAATGGAAGAAATCAGAACATTGGCCAAAAGTGAGGGAGCACGAATCTTCTATATTGAACAATACGGTCTTCCTCAATTTCTGCCCGGAGGCAGCTTACGACGTCTTTGGATTATTTGCTTCAGAATTGGTTATATATCCTGATGAAATAGACGCCCATGCTGCACGTGCTCAGTTGGCTAGCGAAGCAGCTTCTGCAAATGATTGGCGCTGGGAATGGTCGCACATAACGCCCCTTGATTATTCGGAATGCCGCCTGTATTCCCTCCTCGTTTCAACAAATGCAGGAGGCACAGACAAAATCGGCGCTAAGAAAATCATCGAGGTCAAGCCCGGCGCGCTTGGCATAACCGTTAATATCAAGGAAATCGCCAAACGCATCTGGAAGTGTATTTGTTCTCGCCACAAAGGTTAGTCTCGATGACGATTTTGCCGGCGCTCTCTTTATTTCGTGGTCTCTTCACGTTGAATCGGTTCGGATTCTCTCCAGAGTTTTCATTACCCATACAAGTCGTTCTCTCTTTTTTACTTAAACAGTCCTTGCCGTATCGAAATCCCTGTTCCATGAGATCCTTGATACTCCAAAGCAGTTTTTGTAAAATTATTGAAGTCGTACTGAGATAATTATCTTCTGTAACCGTTTATTCGAGGAAAGGCACATGAAGAATCAATTTCACCTTCCAGTCCGGATGATTGGCTTAGTCTTCGTTGCGGCATTCGTTGCCGCTGCGGCCTCGGCGTCGCCGGAGGATCAAGCCGCCCTGGGCGAGTTTCTGGCTCGTCAAATTGTCAGCCCCGACCTTGTATTGAACCAGGTCGAGCGCTTCTGCGAGGATCGTGTCCGCCGTATGCCCGAGACGGCCTCGGTTAGAGAGTGGGAAAAGTACGCCAACCGGCTCCGCCGAGACGTTATGGAGAAGGTCGTATTGCGCGGGCGGGCGACGCAGTGGGCCAAGGCAAGAACAAAAGTCGAATGGCTCGAAACGCTCGACGCCGGCGAAGGCTATTCAATCAGGAAGCTGCGGTATGAGGCCCTGCCCGGCCTGTGGATACCCGCGCTGCTCTACGAGCCGGACGGCCTGAGCGGCAAAGCGCCCGTGGTTATGAATGTCAACGGACACGACGGCAAGGGCAAAGCCGCCACCTACAAGCAGATCCGCTGCATCAACCAGGCAAAACGCGGCATCATCGCCCTCAACGTCGAATGGCTCGGCATGGGCCAGCTAACCACGGAAAACTTCCAGCATTACCGCATGAACCAGCTCGACCTCTGCGGCGCCGGCGGCGTAGCGCCCTTTTACCTCTCAATGAAGCGAGGCCTCGACGTCCTGCTGTCGCACAAATTCGCCGATCCTAAGCGTGTAGGCGTAGCCGGCCTCTCCGGCGGCGGCTGGCAGACCATAACCATCAGCTCGCTGGATACGCGCGTGACTCTCTCCAATCCCGTGGCGGGCTATTCCAGCTACATCACCCGCGCGCACAACCACAGCGACCTGGGCGACTCCGAGCAGACCCCCACCGACCTGGCGATGGTGGCCGATTACACCCATTTGACCGCCCTGCTCGCGCCGCGGGCCGCCCTGCTGACCTACAACAAAAAAGATGACTGCTTTTTCGCGTCGGACCACGCCCTCCCGCCGCTACTGGAAGCCGCCGAGCCGATATTCAAGCTTTACGGCAAGCCCGACAACCTGCGATGCCACATAAACGAAGACCCCGGCACCCACAACTTCGAACTGGACAATCGCCAGGCCCACTACCGTATGTTGGCCGACCACTTTTTCCCCGGCGACACTGCCTGTCCCGTTGAAGAAATCGCGTGTGAAGCCGAAGTCCGCACCGCCGACGACCTGCAAATAGAACTGCCCGCCGACAACGCCGACTTCAATAAACTGGCCTTGCAGCTCAGCGGCGACCTGCCCCGCGACCCGAAATTGCCTTCAACCGCCAAAAAAGCCCAAAGCTGGCGGCGAAAAAAAGTGAAACTGCTCAGTGATATCGTCAGAGCTCAGGTCTATCGCGTGCAGGCCGAGCAAGCGGGCGAAGAAAGCAAAAAAGCGGTACATGCAACCTTCTGGAAGCTCCAGATCGACGATGTATGGACGCTCCCCGCAGTGGAGCTATCGACGGACAAATCGCAGAAGACTGCAATCGTCGTGGCCGATGAAGGCTACGCCGCTCAGACCGAAGCCATCGAAAAGCTCCTCGAAAACGGCTACCGCATCCTGGCCCTGGACCCGTTCTACGTGGGCCAGTCAGAGATACCCAGTCGGGACTACCTGTTTGCATTGCTTGTTGCCGGCGTCGGCGACAGGCCATTAGGACTCCAGGCAAGCCAAATCGCCGCCGTCGCCCGATGGCTCCACGCCGACCGTAAGCTTGGCCCGGTTACGCTTGCAGCCTGCGGAGACCAGCTCAGCTTATCCGCCCTCGTGGCCGCTGCGCTCGAAGAAAACGCTATCGAGCGTGTCGAGCTAACCGGCGTCATCGGCTCGCTAAAGGAAGTCATCGAACGAAACGACTCGGTCGATAAAAAGCCCGTTCTGTTCTGCTTCGCCCTGCTGGAGCATTTCGACATTAGGCAGCTCGTCGCAATGGTCGCCCCCCGCCAGGTGCGTTTTATCGCCCCCTGCGAACGAGCGAAAGAGGAGTTGAAAGACTTGAAGAGCTTCTACGCAACCCTGGGCAGCCAATTCGACCCTCTGCAGTAGGCCGCCGCAGAACAGCCGCCGCTTCCATGTCAATTCTCGAAAGCCATCACTTCCACAAGGTGTCGCCCGGTGTTGGCCGAGTTGATTGTCTGTGTCACGCGTAAGTAGCGCGTCGGGCGCGGGTCAAACCGGCATGTGTAGCCCTGGCCGGTCGATAGCTCTTTGTTGTCCCGCCGGTCGGCTGCCGGATTCCATGTCTTACCGTCCAACGACGTCTCCACCATAAAGCCGTAATATCGCCGGTCTCCATAGAAACCAACAACCACTACGCGGCCCACAGTCACGGCCTCTTCAAGATCAACCTGCCACCACGCGCCAAGATCGTGCCGTCGGCATCAATGACAGCCTGCTCAAAGAACTCGTCAGGCTGCTTTGCCCAGACTCTCAAACGAACCCCATTGAAGATGTCCATTAGTGTTTGCACATCTTCTGTGCTATAACGCCCACAGAAATCCCCCGCCATGGTCGGGGCGGGAATCCGCCGGGTGTCCAGGGCATCCAGATATACCTCATCGTTTCGCAAACGCTCGATGTCTTCGATGCAGTCTCCGTTGCACAGAATGTTGTATGCGATATTAAGAGCCTATCCTAATAACCCTCTGGCTTTGATCAGCCCCGTTCTCTTGGCCAAAAGATGCATGACCCCGATACCGCCATAGGCCAGACCGCGGGCGCGATCAGCTATTTGATAATGAATGTTGGCCGCCCGGAACATCGGCTTGGATTGCTCGGCCCAGTTCATATCATGGAGGCGGTATTGAATTCTTTGCTTGCGTCGCCTGAGTCTTTTTGCTATTTTCTTCTTCACTGGAAATGCCTTTCTCTGTTTGGTTGCGGCTTCTTGCCCTCTTTTCTAAAAAGGCATTATACGCAACACAAAGGGGCATTTCGAGCTTTTTGACGAAATTCATAGTGACAAATTCACAAAAGTCACGCTTGTATAGGAACTAGCCTCTGACCTGACCGTAGGTACCGTCAATAAAGACATCCGAACACTGAGGCGCATCTTCAATTTGGCCGTCGATCCACGAGGCTATCTGGAAGAGGGCCAAAATCCCTTCGGAAGGATAAGGCAGCGAAAGAAGGCCGGAAAATGTATTCGTTATGTCTCAACTAACGAATATCGGCCGCGACCTCATGCCTTTGGTGGCACGCCGGTGGAATTCCCGGTCGGACGTGGTGAACAATCTCGGGCGGGATTTCGATGTTATCCGCCGCCGCTCGGGCATACCCCAATGCACGCTTCATGACCTGCGAAGATCGGTGATTACGAACTGGGCACAACGTCTTGCTATCCAGGTCGTCCAGCAACTCGCGGGGCACTCGAACATCGCCACCACCAGGAAATATTATCTTACTGTCCGGCCGGAAGACATGGCCTCGGCCAGCCGGGTCGTGAACGAAATCCTGGAGGGGCGAAAAAGTGAGTGACGCAAACGGGCATTTCGGCGTGACATACCAAAAAGGCTGCCAAGCATAAGTGTTTGACAGCCCTAAACTTACAACAATGGGCAGGGGCGGATTTGAACCGCCGACACACGGATTTTCAGTCCGTTGCTCTACCAACTGAGCTACCTGCCCCAACTACAACATAACCGGCGATTTGCCAAAGAAATCGCATTTATCGGTTTCTTCTCGGCTGCAAGCAATTCTGAATTATAGTGAAGAGCGTGAACATATCAAGGGCAAAAACTTGGTTTATCCGGATAATGGGTATGAGCCGTAGAACCGGCAGTTGGAATCGACCCAGGTGGAGATTTTCAGCAGTTCCTTGGTCGAGAGTTTGACCTCGCCCAGGCCTTGGCGGAACACCTTTATCAGTCTGGCGGCACCGGCACCGATGGTCTTGGCCGGGATGTACGGGGTGCTTTGCGGTCTTTCTAACTACTCAAAAATCAGGTTCTTATCCGTGTGCCGCACGCCTGCGTTATCGTGGACGTTTGCGACTTCGGTTATGATCGCGCCCTCCGGTCCTGCGAACTGCCAGTGGGGCGCCTCGACCTTGGTCAGCGGGGTGAACTGCCCGGGCTTGAGGATCACTTCGTGCATAGCCGTTGCGGCGCCGTTCATGTGGCACTTGGGTATAACGGCCTTGATGTTCGGCGCAGGCTCGCCGGGGCCATAGACATAAGACAGGCCGTGACGCACGAGCCAACCCTCCATCTTGGCGGGGTTCTTG
>DATEBC010000210.1:0-2998 GCA_035288065.1 Sedimentisphaerales bacterium
GTGCAGCTCAAGAGCGGCGCCGGCTACGGCACTAAGGTCTTCTACGGCGATTTTGAAGGCGAGAGCCTCGATGATTTCAATGAGGCCTCGTGGCACGACTGGTACATTGATCTTGCCGACCTCGAGATTGATCTGAGCAATGTTACGAGCATAGTAATCGGGATCGGCAACGAGGACGGCAGCGGTGCGCACGGCGCCGGCACGCTGTACTTCGACGAGATTAGGCTTTATGCTCCGACGTGTGTTCCTACACGGAGAAGTTCGGCCTTTGCTCTGGTTGATTATGCCCCCGAAGGCAGTCCTGACTGTGTAGTGGACTACAGAGAGCTTGACGTGATGACTCGCGACTGGCTGCAGACCGACATGACCGTGGATGCGGAAGCGGTAACGACCGGTCCCGTGGCTTGGTATAACTTCGAGAACAACCTTCTCGACAGCTCGCCCAACGGCAACAACGGCACAGCAGAAGGCAGCGAGACGTACGTTAGCAGCAGGCCGGGCATGAATATGGCGCTTCAGTTCAACGGCGCCACCGATGCTGTTGACGACGGCAACGATGCCAGCGTAGATATTGTCGGCGACGTTACTATTTCCGCCTGGATCAAGCTTGCCGCCTCGGCGACCGATCGGAAGATTGCCGGCAACCAAAGCGGCAACGGCGGCTACAAGATGACCATTTATACCGACGACACTCTTGAACTTGAGGTCCGAGATTCAAGCGGTGCGAATGCTCTCTCGAGGAATATCTCCGGCGGGACAGCTTTGTCGCCTGGCGTGTGGTACTATGTAACCGGCGTGTGCTCCTCCACAGATGGTTACCTGAGGACATACGTTGACGGAAAACTCGATAAGGAGATGGCTATGTCCATAACACTTGCGGCTACAGGTACCAATCTCATTCTTGGCCGTGAGCCGTATGATTCAACCAATTACTTCAGCGGGACTATGGACGACGTGCGTATTTACAATTATGCCTTGACGCCCGGCCAGATTCTGACCGTCGGCGGCCTGGGCAGCTTGTATATGCCTGTAACCTCTCCATCCAACGTTTCCGACCTTGAGGCTGTAAACCAGAAGAAGGTCAATTTCAAGGATTACAGCGTGTTGCTCGATAGTTGGGGCGCTACAGAAGAGTGGCCTGCCTGGTAACCTGCGTTGATATCAAGGTTGCCCTTTTTCCGCTTGATTGCGGGAATATGGCTAGGCCATGCCATAGGCAAGGCCATAAAGATTAGCATCAGTCCGGGGCCTGCACAAGAAAGTGCAGGCCCCGGTTGTTTTTTGGGCGCCGTGGATGAATGCGGGTAATCGCGGGATGAGATTGGACCCGGGCAGGTCCGCAGTAAGATATCCATCGCGCTGCTGAATCATCGCCAGGACTCGAGCAACAGCTCTTAGTGAGGCCAGAAGGGGGAAATTTCCCGCCGAGGTTAACCCGATTGCGTATTTTACCGATACGTGCAATAGGTTCTCCGGAACAGAGAATAGACCGTCCTATAAGGGGCGGTGCGCTGGGGACTTTTATTGCCCTTGTGGCGCAAGCCGAAAGGCTTTTGAGCCGGGCGAGGAGTTTGCCATAGCAGTTTTTGACGCGACACTGAAAGGGTACCTGCATGAGATCGACGAGGCATCGCTCCTGTCGGTTGAGCAGGAGCATTTTCTCGGCAAGCTGATCGTCGAGCAGAACGATCCGTGGGCGAGAGAGCAGTTGGTGCGAAGTAATCTTCGACTTGTGGTGAGTATTGCAAAGAGGTACGCCGGACGAGGAGAGATGGGCCTGGGCGACTTGATTGAAGAGGGCAATCTCGGACTCATAAAAGCCGTGGACTATTTCGACCCGGATCGTGGGACGCGCTTCAGCACTTATGCGGCCTGGTGGATAAAGCAAAGCATCAAGCGCGCGTTGCTTGAAAACGTTCAGCCGGTCCATATACCGACATATATGGTGACATTGATAAATCAGTGGCGGCATACAAGGTCTGAGCTGGAAAGCAGGCTCGGCAGAACGGTGGGCATTGAAGAAATGGCCGAGGTGATGAGCCTGCCCTTGCACAAGGCCGCGATCATTCACCGGATTGTTGAGGTTCTCAGCTCTGCCGGGGATGCCGGCGGCGACGAGACCGAAGAAGACCAGCTATTGGAGGCTACTCTGGTTGACCGAAGCATGGACATGCCTGAAGATCCGATGGCGACTCAGGAAGAAGAGACAAAGGCTCTGAGGCTGCTGAACAGGATCGAGCCGCGGGAGGCGAAGGTCTTGCGGCTGCATTACGGCCTGGGCGGACGACGGCCCATGACGCTCAAAGAGATAGCCAAAGAGTTCGGACTGACCAGAGAGAGGATTCGCCAGCTTCGCCGCGACGCCCTGACCAAACTCTATGAATTCATGAACGAAGAATAGCGCCGAAGAACACACCTTCAGCGTCATATAATGGCCGCTGCCAATCGGCAAATTCGCCGGCTGCGCCCGGTTAAGCACCAGCCTCTTGAGACCCCCCACCGCAACAAAGCCGCCCACCGTCTCCTCCTCAGTATCGGAGACCCCGTCCATAACCATATCCACCTGCACTATCGTCACACTAACAAGATCAGGATTGTACCCCGCTCCGGGATATGAGCCATACTGATTAGGAGGATTCGTCGTTGAATACCAAAGCCGCAATCCGCTTTCGCCGCTCAGAAACCCAGCGCTATCATACCCTTCGACCCACATAGTGCCCGGGAAACTCCCAACCGGCCACCTCTTGTACAACTTCCCGTCATCGGGTATCAACAGATTCCCCGCACCCTTATGCGGATCGTTCCAGACCTTAATCGGCGTATGCGCGCGCAACTCCAGAAATCCCCCCAAGTCAGCAGGCAAACCGCCAATCGTCACAGCCACAAGGTCGTCCTCACTCGCATCGCCCGGATCATCATAATCCGGCACTCCGTTCTCATTGTCGTCATCGTCATTAAAAGCCAGAAAGCCACATCACAGCAACAATGAAGATTCTCA
>DATEBC010000211.1:0-6890 GCA_035288065.1 Sedimentisphaerales bacterium
CGCGGGCCCGGGCTTCAAGCTCACGACGCCGCTCCGTCAGCTCACGAAGGCGCAGCTCGCGGTCGCCGGCCCGCTCGCGTTCGGGCTGGTCAGGCTCGCGGACGCTGCGCAGCTCAGCTTCAACGTCCCTCATGCGTCCGAGGGCATCGTCGAGCTGTTTTTTCAGTTGATGGGCTTCGTCGGGCCTGCTGTCGCCGATTTCTTTGATTTTTCGCTCCATCATTTCAGCCTGTCGAGCCAGCTCGTCTCGGACTTGCATGAGCTCGCGGTTCCGCGGACCGGCATCTCGGGGCCGCTCGTCAGAGACGGCACGCAGCTCGGCTTCGACCTCCCTCATCCGTGCGAGCGTATCATCGAGCTCCTTCTTCAGTTCGTGGGCTTCGTCGGGTCTGCTGTCGCCGATTTCTTTGAGTTTTCGCTCTATCATCTCTGCGCGTTCGGCCAGTTCTGCTCGCTTCTGCATCAGCTTTCGACCGGGCGCACCAGGCTCACCCGGCTCTTGCACTATACGCGCGCCTTTAAGCTCTCGTTCAACAGCCTCTGTTTCCTTGACGATACCTCCGATTTCCTCGCGAAGCTGCTGCGAGCGCTCGGGCTTTCCGTCCCCGAGCTCTCTAAGCTCCGACTCGATCTGCTCGGCTCGTTCCTGCAATTCTCGCCGATGCTGTATTAGCTCTTTGACGTGCGTGTCCATCTCGCGTTCGCCGACCGGCCTGGGCTTGGGCTCCGGGCCCGGCAGCTCACGCTCGATTACACGTATTTGTTTCTGCGTTTCTTCCAGTGCGGCGAGTAGCTCGGCCTTCTCGGGATGATCAGGATGCTCTTTGAGTTCGACCTGAATTTCCTTGGCGCGTTTCTGGAGTTCGGCGTGATGCTGCATAAGCTCTTTGAAGCGCGGGTCGCTCTTGCGCGCCTTGAGATCGCCTTCCGGGGCTCGGACGCCCTCGAAGTCACGCATCACTGAGGCCATTTGTTCGCGGATTTCGCGCAGCTCGGTCTTGAGTTTGCGGGCCTCTTCGTCCTGGTCGGCATTGAGCCCATTGAGTCGGCGTTCGATTTCCTTGGCTCTCTGCTGTAATTCCAAGGCGTGCATCTTGCGTTCGCGGAGTTCTGCGGCTTCGGGATGCTCACGTTCCTGGAGCCGTTCTCTTTCCTCAGCTCCTTCACGTTCGCGTTGCTCGGCAATGCCGGTTTCCCGGTCGCCGGCCGGGCGGGTCTGTGCGAATGATATCGTCACGGCTAAAGACAAGGCCGTAATAATCGCCAGCATCGCCCAGCCCCTTCCTATTCGCGGGTTTGACCGTCCGCTGTGCAGGATGCGCTGAATCCTGGCCGTGAGGTGCTTGCCGTCGGGCACGACCGTCGGGGCGAAGGCGGGCCTGGATTGCGGGACCATATCGAGCAGCGACCTGGCGTAACGCGCGTGCGAATCGGCAGTTGAGACCGCCCAGTCGTCGCACGCCTGCTCGCTAAGAGCAATCAGCCGTTTCTTGGCAACCCAGACTAAAGGCTGCCACGGAAAGATGCAGATAAGCAGTTCGGCGAACAGGCCGCTTACATGGTCCAGACGCTTCAAATGCGCCAGTTCGTGGGAGAACAGGGCCACCCAGTCGGTATTGTTATTTCGAGCCTCGGCGCTTCGAGCGATCAGCAGGGCGGGCCGCCTCGTCCAGCACCAGATCACACAACCGGCGACCTTATCGCTAACCAGCACCACAACAGGCTTCTCGACGGCGAGTTTCTCCGCCGCTGTCTCGGCGGCCTGCTCAATCGTCCCGCAGGACGGCGCTGAAGCCCTTTTCAGAAGGCGCTTGCCCAGAACGAACGTGACAATCAGGCGCGCGGCAAGAGCGACGCTTGTCACGAGCCAAAGTCCCAATAGGATAGTTCGCCACGGGATTGTACGAGCCGTCTGTGCGGTAGTTGAGACTGCCGGTGGAGAATACAATTCGGGCGGGGCCGGCTCGTATTGGAATTCGCCCGCCGCCAATTGCGTCGCAATCGGCATGGCAAGCTCGGCCATAATCGTCGATTCGGCGACGGACGGCCGAGGTGGCGGCGCTTTAGCCGTGAGGACGCCGAGTTCGTAGCGGCCTACCAGTGTGCTCATGGCGGGGACAACGACCGCAGCTGCCATCGCCAGCAGCAGCACCTCGTGCGCACGCGCGGCCGAGCGTCTAAAGAGACGCGCAGCAATCAGGCCCGCCGCCAGACATATTGTGCCGTGAAGCAAACAGTTCGCAACAACATCGGTTTGGCTGAAGAGTTGAGTGATCATTTTCGATTCTCCTTTCGTTTGCTGTCAATCATTTCACGAATTTCGCGTAATTCTTCGTCTTTGAGGTTTGTCTGCCGGATCAGGTGCTGAAACATCAGCATCGCATCGCCGTCGAAGACGTGCTTTATGAATTTTCGCAGCGATCTGGCGCCGGCCTGGTCCCGCGTTCCGGTGGGCAGATAGGCATAGCTCTTGCCCTCGCTTCTGTGCGTCAGCCACCCTGCTTTTTCGAGCTTCTGAAGCGAGGTCAGGACCGTGGTGTAGGCCAGTTTCTTCCCGCCCGCCAGGCGCCGGCGGACCTCATGGACGTTGGCCCGGCCAAGCGCCCAGACGATTTCGATAACCGCACGCTGAAGCTCGCCGAGATCGTCGAGTGATTTCTTCTTCATTGACATCGACCTTCAATTCTGCAAACGTCAATTGTTATTACTATATAACAAAGTACTACGTACCATAGTAGCTGTCAATGGGAAAATTGAAATTTCTCCAAATTTTTTCCGATCCGTCGTTTTTTGCCCGCGGAAGGCTGTTAAGGCACTGAGAGAGAAGAGGAAATAATTGTTGTTGCCGGTGTGGGGCACGGTAGAATTGGCAGGAAGCTCGAGTTGAGGGTTACGAGTTTTGGAGTTGTTGCCATGGAAACATTTGACAGTTATGAGGCGATTGTGCAGTTTGGGATTCTCAAGGAGCGCCAGGCCAACAGGTTCTATTTGGCGATGGCTCAGCGCGTAGCCGACGCAGGAATCAGGGGGTTGTTCGAGGAGCTCGCGGTCGAGGAGCTCGAGCACAGGGCCAACCTCGAACTGGAGCTTATGAAGATGGGGATCGTCGTGGATACTACTGCCGATACGGAGGAAATTGACAGTTCCGACTACGTTATTTCCGATTCGCCCCAACTGGATATGGATTTGAGGGATGTGCTCGAGTTGGCCGTCGCGAAAGAGGACGCCGCCTTCAGGCTATACATCGACATGGCCGGCAAGGCAGAGAACCAGGAATCGAAGGATGTCCTTGCTGCAATGGCCCAGGAGGAAGCCCGTCACAAGATGCGGTTCGAGGCCGAGCGCGACAAGCTGAACAGAGAGGAGCGGCAGGCCGGGCCGGAACCGGGACACTGCGCAGAAGGCCTTTGATGCCACTGCCGCTCTGCGCTTGAGCGTGCCGCCGCGCTGCGGAGATATGGAGAACTCCGGCGCTTGCGTTCACAACCCGCAGATCGCCTGCTTTCGGCAAGTGTGCTTCTCACGAGGTTACGTGACAGCCGAATTCGAGGACTTTCGGCTGCACCAGCCTGCGATAGTCGGCCATACTCATCCGTATGGCCTTCTTATGCGTGCCGGCCTGAAAGGTTATGTGGTCGTCGGCTTCCAGGGCCTTGTCGATAATCGTCGTCAAATCGTACAGGTTGCCGAAAGGCGGCTCGGCGCCCAGCTCGCAGTCCTCGAATATGCTGCCGATCTCGTTCTCATCGGCCAGCTCGACCGATTTGGCCCCCATCTGGCCCTTCAGTGTTCGCAGGTCAATCTTGCAGGGCGCCGGAAGAACGCACATCAGATATTCGCCGTCGGCTTTGACAATCACCGGCTTCGCCACGTACCTGCCCGGCTCGTGCTCGACCGCAGCCATCTGCTGCGCGGTAAACGCCTCGTCGTGCTCGCTGACCTCGTAGTTAACGCCGGACTTCTTGAGGAAATCAACAACTCGCATTATGCGCCTCCCAAAAAATAACCGCCAAAAAGTTAATCAAGCTGCCCCCATATAACCACCCCGCCGGGCAATAATCAAGGGCAATTCTTCGGTTTTATCTTTCGCTTGCAGCCTTGGCTTTTTCCATTGGGGCAATCTTCAAGGAAATAGCGGCGGCGACTGCGGGCTTGCTTAGGTTGATGCCCAGGCGGACCGGCTTTCTCGGTGCGGTTACGTCTTCGTCGATAGTCTCGGCCTTGATTTCGAACTCGGCGCCGTTGGTCTCGATATCAACGAGCAGGGCGTCGTCCGAATCGTAGATGATCAGCGATGATGCGCCGACCTTTTTCCACTTATCCAGAGTTATGAGGGCCGTGCCGAAGGTAGATGCCTTCGAGAAAGCGGCCTCGTCTTTTACGGTCAGCGATCCGGGGCCGGACCGCGAATAGACGAACGTGCGCTCGAGCTTCTTTAGTTCGGGCGCGTCGTAAGCAGAAGATATATCCAATACAAGCGTATCGGCACCGTCGGTGAATTGCTGATTCAGAATGACTCCGCGCGCGTTGCCTCCGGTCCGCTGGAGCTTGCCTGCAACGACGGGCACAGGATGGCCGAAGGAATTGAGGACATTGCTGTCGTACCGCCGGCTGCTGAACGTTCGGGCCGTATAGACCTCTGCGCCCGGGTCGAGCAGCAGCGGATTATCGCCCGCAACGACGACGAACGAGCCGACGTCGTTGTGGTTGTGGTGCTCGGCGTTGTGTCCGCCCTTTAGGGCGACTGCAAGCTGCGATTGCGAATCCGGCTTGGGTCGGCAGAGCAGCACACCGGCCTTGTCGAACCACGACCGAATCGGCAGTTGGCCGGAATCGGCTGCAGCCGGCTTGGCGAGAGAGGCCGAGTTTTCAAAGCTGTACATCATGCTCTCATACAAAGCCCCGCCGGGTCCGGCAGGATCGTCTTGCTCCCATCGTTGCAGGGCCATGCCGAACCGTCGGCTGACGAAATACATCAGCCGGGAACTCGGTCTGGCCCCGACCGAGCAATCGGCAAAGGCCGGGTAAATGCCGTTATTTATCTCAATCGCCGCTCCGAATCGGCCCGCCGCCTTTGCCCGCTCATTGTCGAGGAGATCGACCTTGCCTCCCGTGGCCTGATGAATCAGCTCGCTGAGCATCGCATAGTATCCGTAGCCGTAGTTCCAATAGCCCAGGCCCTCGGAGCAGTAGCCGTCGTCGGTGAATCCTTTGAGGAAGTTCTGCGAGTATTTCTCGGCGGCTGCTATGAAGAACGCCCGTCGCTCGGGCGAATTGATCACAGCCAGGGCCACGCCTGTCACGCCGCCGAGGCAGACGGCGTTCCAGTTGTTCGTTGTGGTCATCCACCAGTTTTGCTCGCGCTTGCCCGCGACCATATCCTCGAACGGCTTGAAGATTCTCTGTTCGAGGTTGTCCCGAATCAGCCGGCGAGTGTCGGCGTCGAGCTTGTCGGCCAGGATGTAATCGGCCGTGGCCAGAGACCACGCAAGCATCGAAGAGCCAAGGTCGATATCAACCATCTTCCCATCGAAATTCCTTGAACTGCGGTCGTGAGCCGGCATCACCCACGTCCGCTCCGAGCAGAGCGCCCGCATGATCTCTTCGAACGGCCCAATAAATCGGCCCTTGTTCTCGATGCACTCGGCCAAAACCAGCGTTTGTGCCCTGTCTCGCCGGCGCCCGCTCACTCGCTGCCATCGCGTCCGGTTGCCCGTGCGGGAGAATTCCAGATACAAATCATCGGGCTGGTCCGGAATTGCCTCCTGCAGCAGCTTCTCAGCCTCGGCGATTACGCCCCTGAACGAGCTGCTCTGAGCAAGCTTCTCCCAGGCGTTTCTATCCGTAATTGGAACGCCGAAGCCCTTTGGCTCTTTCGATAGCAGGCCGGCAACATACTTAACGCGCGCCTGGTCAACTCCCTCGGCCCCTTGCACCAAGCCGCCCGACAGGGCAACATTGGCAACGCATGAAATCGTCGCAATTAACAACATTCGCTTCGCCGTCTTTTTCATTCGACTAATCCTTTCACATTGTTCCCAGAAGCATTGAGCATACATACGAGATGCTACCAGGGACCGGGCGTTGAAACAAGCCTGATAAAGAATGCTGCATGAACCGGCGCCGGTGCAGACGCAAAAATTCCTCTATCGCCGGGCCAAGCACGCATACCATACCAAAAGCGCGATCAGGGCAAGGATAAGAATTGTCAGGATTGCATTGCGCAGCCGCCCTTGAGGAATCTTGCGAGTCAGAATCTCCCCCACGCCAATTACCGCCACTATCGGCGCACATAAGATGATCAGGAACAGATAAAAGAACCTGCCGATTATCGATGTTTCATTGCCGTTCCATATCCTGCGCCACATCGTGCAATAGACGCTATAGTTGAAGGGGATATTCACGAAGGGTATGTAGGGCGTCAGTGGATTGATGGCATCGTTGGAGGCGCAATTATCACAGTAGTATTGAAGCGGATTACATGGTTTGAGGCACTTTGCGCAGAGCGGCAATGCGTCATCGGGAATAAACTCATCGTCAATCCGCTCGGCCGGCCTGTCTTCCGTCGGCGAGGAACCATCATGATCGGCTTCGGCCATCTTGCTGCCTCCTGAGCGCTCCTAATCGCACTCATGAACGACTCTGTCAATGCCAATTGCACACAATACAAGACTCCTTGTAAACCTCAAATAGTCAGGTTTTTTTGGTTCGTCCGAATAATGAGAATAGGTGCATTCGGCGGATCGCACGAGCGAGAGAGATTGTTGGGGGCCAAATTCCGCATTCCTCACGCGATTGAACTCTGTTGAGCCGCCGCGGCCTCTTTGGAATGGAAGCGCGATGTGCGGGAGTCCCGGCCGACAACGGCCTCTACTCACAGGGCCACGCCA
>DATEBC010000212.1:0-7344 GCA_035288065.1 Sedimentisphaerales bacterium
CCAATAGATTGGCCAATTCTCGCGTGAAGGCTTCGACGTCCGACTTCGAGACCCGGCGGACCCGACCGGCGAGGGAGCCTTTCTCGGCGTGGTCCTGTCTCTCGACGACCACCGGGCACAGATTATTCTCTGCGAGCTCATCCAGCGCCGCGATTCGGCTGGCCGCATCAATCGTGGCGGCCACTTCTTTCCCCGCCGAATCAATCGCTTTGTATGCAAAGGTAGGCATATATTCTCTCGCTATCGTGCCTTGCCGTACACGCCGTTCTTACTAAACTGGTCGTCCTTGGTCACTCGAAGAATCTCCTGGATCGTCGTGCGACCCTCTCGCAGGTGCCTGAATCCATCTTGTCGCAGGCTGGTCATGCCCTCATTCATCGCCACTCGCCGAAGCTCTGGCGACGAAACGCTTTCGAGAATCATCGAGCGAATCTCATCAGTAACCGCCATCAGCTCGAATATGCCGATACGCCCTTTATACCCGGTCCCCTGGCAGCTACGACACCCTTTGCCGGCATACATAGTATCCGGCAGAGCGTCTCCGTACTCCTTTTTGAGCCTTCGCACTTCATCCGCTGCTATCGGCTCCTTACATTCACGGCAGATCACGCGCACTAATCGCTGGGCGCAAATCGCTTCGAGCGACGATGCCACCAGGTAAGGCTCAATGCCCATATCCACCAGTCGCGTCAATGCGCTGGGGGCATCGTTCGTATGCAGCGTCGAGAAGACCAAGTGCCCCGTCAGCGAGGCCTGTATGGCGATCTCGGCGGTCTCAACGTCCCGAATCTCGCCGACCAGCACAATGTCGGGGTCGTGACGCAGAATGGAGCGAAGGCCGCCGGCAAACGTCAGGCCCGCCTTTCGGGAGACCTGGATCTGATTGACGCCGTTCAACTGATACTCAATAGGGTCTTCGATTGTAATTATCTTGCGCTGAATGTCATTGATACGGGAAAGAGCGGCGTACAAAGTCGTCGTCTTGCCGCTGCCGGTGGGACCGGTCACCAGAATAATTCCATGTGGGCGCTCAAGAAGCGTTTTTGTAATTTTCAAGTCGCCTTGCGACATTCCGAGCGTTTCGAGGTCAAGAAGGACCGACAAACGGTCCAGAAGGCGCAGCACGACCGCCTCGCCGTAAAGCATGGGGATCACCGAGACGCGGACATCGATTTCACGGTCGGCTACCCGGATAGTGATTCGCCCGTCCTGCGGAACGCGCTTCTCGGCGATGTCGAGCTTGCTGAGAATTTTCAATCGCGAGACAATGGCCGCCTGAAACTGCTTGACCTCCCGTGCAACCGAGGCCTGTTGGAGCACGCCGTCAATGCGATAGCGCACACGCAATTCATCTTCAAAAGGCTCGATGTGCACATCCGTTGCCCGAAGTTCAATAGCCTCGGTTAGCACCTGGTTGACAAATTTTATAATCGTGGCGCCCTCGGCCGCCTCGGTCAGGTCCATGTCGTCTTCGGGGTCCGCATCGATGACCTGAAGCCCATCCTCCCCGGCCTGGGAAATCATCGACTGGACGGTATCGGCGCCGACGCCCAGAGAACGTTTCAGACACCGATCTATATCACTCAGCGGCGCCAGGGCCAATTCAAAGTCCTTGCCCGTCGCCATGCGCAATTCGTCCATCGCGGTGTTGTCAAAAGGATCATTCGTGACCGCCAAAAGGCCCCGGTCGTCCTGCAAAGGCAAAATATGGCGGTCGAGCAGTGTCTTGGCTGGAAACTGCGACAGGAACTCCTTGCTCAGAGTTTGATTCTCCAGCTCGACATAAGCAAGCCCCAATACCTCTGCAATGAACCGCAGCGGCCGCTCTTCGGCAACACCGGCAAGGCGAAGGGCCTCACAGAAAGATCGACCCCGGTTGAGCTTCTCCCTGACCTGCAGGGCGGCTTGCTCATCAAGAACATCGCTGCGCAACAACTTGTCAACCACAGTTGCAACCATATCAGATAAGTCCAAAAAAGGCTGCCCATCGCTCGACGTCAGGCTTCAATCCGATACTACTCTGCGAAGTTCGCTACGTAGCACGAGTCGCTACTCTGTGAAGTTCGCTACATAGCACGAGTCGCTACGTAGCACGAGCGACGGGCAGCCTCCTAAACTCAAGAATGCTTAGTTCAGCAGTCCCATCAAAACCAATGCAGCTTCCTGCTTTACAGTCACGATCTGCTTTAGTTCATCCTGGGCCTTGGCCAAATCACTCTTGGCCTTTTCTCTGACTGTTCGGTAGGCCGTCAGCTTGGCCTTGATATCCTCGGCCTTGGGAGATTCGGTTGCCAGGAGATCCTGCAGCTCCTGAGCGGACTTCTCGACGGCGCTCAGTTCACGGTCGGGCGCCGTGCCCCTGGCATCCGGCCCCGGACCTTGGCCCGGACCCTGCCCCGGCCCTCGCCCGCCCGGGCCGCCGAATCCGCCGCGTCTGCCGAACATCCCCATCATGCCGCCCGCATTCACCTGACGGCTCAGGTCCTGGACCTTCTGCAGACGAGGCTGGATTACCTTCCATTCGTCGTCCCCGGTAATGCCAAGCTGCTCTTTCAGTCGCTGATCCATCATCTCCTGCATCCTTGCGCGCATCTGCTCCGGATTCCTATCCATCTGGCCGCGATCCGGGGGTTGACCACCCTCACCGCCGGTGCGGGTGCCTCGGCCCCCTTGGCCTCCGGCCGCTGAGAACGATTGGCTCACAAGCAGCATCGCCAGGATGCACGCGGCCAAACCAAAAACAACCTTTCCTTTTGACATGACTGTCTCCTTTCACGAAAAATACGTTAATAAGTCGGGCTTCAACCTTGCGCCCGTACAAAACCGAAAGCCCCCAGGTTCATCCTGGGGGTCAGGTAACCCCCAACATAAAGTTGGGGGCTTGCGATCCGCCGCGGCGGATTCGGCTCAAAACGACAAGCCGCAGGGCCTTCCCGGAGATGGCAGGCAAACCCGAGCATCGCCAATTGCCCATAGCGCTGACTGCCATTTTCTGCCGCCGGGCGTTCTTCTTCCTTTACAGGCCATCCACGCAGTCCTTTGCTCAGGCCCTTATTTATGAACGACTCCAAATCCAATCTCAGTTCTTCGGAACACATCTTTATTACTCCTGTTATCAGCCGGTATCCGGCCCAGATCATCACTTGCTTCAAGTAGCAAGTGGGCGGCCGGGGCCTGCGGTTACACGATAGCCCCACTTTTTTGTCGAAACCATGCAACAACCGGCACAAACACAACAGAAGTGAGGATGGCGGCACCGCTCGTGGGGCATTGCCATCCCTCCCTGCGGGAAGGCTGCCACCCAGGATTAAACCACGCCCAGAAGTGAGCAACCTTGCTCGACAGGTTATTGATCAAGTTTCTTGTAAAACTCAGCTTCTCGGTCGGATAGTCTGTTCTGGCGGATCAAGTCTTCGATGCGCTGCAGATCGACATCTCGAGGCCGGCCCCCCGAAGCGATTGAAGATGCCGCGTAATCCTCGTAGGCGGGAAGGACCGTAATGAGGCGATCTATTGACACGGCGGATACAAGAACCGCCACCGCCAGAACACTAACAAGCAAGCCGCGACAGAGCAGGCCTACCTTCATATCATCCGTGCGCTCCAGCCGTGTCGGCTCTATCGGCCCGCCGCGGAGGGTCTCATACCGGCACCTGTCGCAGTGTATGCAGTCAAGCTGATCGTTCGCGGTCAGGCCGAATTCACATCTGCCGAACTTCCTGGCAGGAAGAAAACGCCTGAGCACGGCCATTTTGTTGAAAAGCGACAGGAAAGCCCCTGCCGGGCAGAGATACCTGCACCAAAAGCGAGTGTATAATATCGAGCCGACCAGAATGGCCGTTAGGATCCATGGAGACGCAGAGCGCCAATTCAGCGCCGACCAGCGAATATCGGACATTGAGAACCGGATGCCGAATACGCTAACGAGCGGGTCAGCCGAGAGTGTGGTCCTGTCGCGAGAGACAAAGAAGCCTGCAATCAGCAGGAAGAGTATGGCGTATTTGACGAATCTGGCCTTTTGCATCTTATCAATCGTCAGGGGCTTTTTGAACCTCCGGGGAATGACGTAGCTGAGCAGCTCCTGTGCCGCTCCGAACGGGCATATATATCCGCAGTAAATATTCCCAAAAATGGCGACCAGAACCGGAATGCCTGCGGCCAGGATAAACGCCCCGGACAATCCGAAGGCCGGCATATGCAGAGATAAGATAGTTGCTATTTGTTCGGTGGAATACTGGGCGTTCAATACAAAACCGCCGATAACACAGCTTCCCGCCAGGACGACCAGCCTGGTCCGGAATCCTCCGGCGTATATCACAATAAGCGCAAGGACGGTCGCACCGGCAATGTATGCCGCACGAGCGTCGGGCACATATCCGGCGGCGGGCCGCGCCTTTGAGAAGCCTGCACCGGCGGAAAGGTGAAGCACCTCGCGAGCGAATGTCCGCGCAGAATCCTGAAGGGCCTGCAGGATTGCCTGCGAGCTTACAGTGGCGCCGGAAACGGTGTCGATCCCGGCAAAGGGCTTGGATCCGAGCAAACCGGACCCCATCAGGCCTTCCAGCCACTTGTCTAAAAGCCTCAGATAGGATGGCGTCTCATTGGAGCGGACCACCTCGAAGTCGATAAGATTGAAGGCGGCATCCACGTAGATCGCCAGGTTTATTCTTCCGCCGAACCCGCGTATTTCAGGCGCAAAGTCCTGGGAGCTGAAGACATAGCCGGCCGGTTCGGTTGCGTTCGGATCGGTCCGCAGAACATTGAAATAGCTGGTTTCCCTTCCGATGCTCTCAGGCGCAATCGAAACCTGCCGGAGGCCCAATTCGCCGACCAGGGCTTGGGCGGTTTGTCGAGGCACTGAAGGCATAAGACGAGCGCCTGCCAGAACCAGGACGTTGGAGCAGATAATGATTGTCGCAGCGACGCCAAACAGCACATAGCCGAGCCTGCGAAAAACGAGTCCCGGAGTTCCCGCCGTGCCGTGGACGCCACGTCGCGGCAGGTCGGCGAAGCGCATCCGCTGCGGTTTGAGCAACGCCAACAGGGCGACCGGCGCGTTGGCCAGCATAAGGGCGATGAATACCAGCAGCACAGCCCTCGTGCCCAACACAGGCACAAGGACGAGGCTTGTTACGACTCCCCCGACGGCAGCGCCGAGGTGGTCGGCGGTTTCAAGCTTGCCGCCGACGTGTGCGACTTCGTAACCGCAGTCAGCGAGTTTGCGAGCGGCAATCGGGAAATAGCATCCTGCGCACAATCCAGATAACAGGAAGGCAGCCGCGAAAAACAAATGCCCGGATTCCAACACGGCGTCGCCTTTGGCCCGTGCCCATAGCTCCGCAGGCACGAAGGCAATTCCCGCAAGGGTCAATGCGTGAATAACAACTACGCAGAGCAGCAGAACGTCCGACATGCCGGGTTGAATGTTGTGCTTTGCGGCGCTCCTGTTCAGCATAGCCCCCGTCGCGGCACCCGTGACAGTCAGGCCGACCATGAAGAAGGATGAGATGATTCCGATGTGCAGATAGAGCGAGCCGAAATAGGTCTGGTACAGATACATCAGGACGATTACCGTCCCGATGCCGACGGCCCCTGCCGAGAAGGCAAGCAGTGAACTATCAAAGCCGGACCTGCCGGCTCCTGGTTCTGCGCCAAAAATGTACAGCAGACGCAGTACAACGAGGACTAAAACGGGAACCAGGAAGACGAAAGGCCCCGCCAAGGTCAGTAGTTTTGCCAGGCGAGCCAGCGGCGCCCCGGACCGCTTGGCGGTGAGCAGAAGACTGTAGAGATGGGTCAACGGCCTGGAATCACGGTTGATTAAGAGACTCTCAGGCAAGTCCGCATGAGAATAGCTCTCCAACGTTGCCGCCGCTCGGTCCGGCAGATAGACCGACAGCAGCGCCTCCGGCGGAAAGACTGTTTCGGCTCCTTCTATCGACTGGAAGCGGTCCCGCAGTATCGCCGGGTCGGACGTCAGAACCTCGGAGTCTGATGCGATAAACCACGCATCTTCGCCGGGCGTCAGCACAAACCGGGCGAACACCGCTTTGAGCGTCAGCTTGATCGAGGCGCCCATATTTATCAGCTCGGTCCCCATAATGTTCTCTCCCGCCGTGACGCGGACTGCGAGGACGCCTCCGGATTTCAGGGACCTTTTGATCCGGTCATAAAACTCGATAGTGTAGTGCCGGTTGAGAACTGAGCTGGTCGCATCCGGCAGGTTGACAACGACAATATCATAAGATTGCAGATTCTCGGCCAACGTGCGGCGGAGATCGCCGCTGAGCCGGCCAAACCGGCTGTCGCTGATATTCATCTCCGCCAGGATGAACGCGTCGATTTTACGGGCATACTCGGGGTCCGTAGAGGCCCAGGTGACGCTCTTTACTTGGGCAAGCTGGAGAAATTGACTGCAAAGGCCAAGCCCGGAGCCGACCACAAGCACCGACTCGGCTTTCGGATTCTGGCACAGACTTATAGCTGCAATCTGACCGGCAGACGCCTTGTCCGGCAGCGCTTCGCAGACGCTTCCTTCGCGGATCGCCACCCACTGCCCCCGATAACTGCCGTAGAGATATTCGGCCTGAGCCGTGCGGAAGGACCCGGCAGGGGCGCCTTCGGACAATAGCTTCTTCCACTTCACTGCCTGGAGGCAGCCTGAGAGCGTATTGTTCACCCCTGATACGAGGAGAAACACGAAAATAGCCGACAGCAAGAACGACATGGTACAAGCCGTCGCCCTTGCGGGACTTGGCTGCTTCAGCAGGCACGTTAGCCGCACGGTGAAAACGGATGCGGAAACGATGGCAGCGAGAACCAGGAAGATTGCGGCGGGGTCCGCGCCGAGCCACAGAAGCAGCGTTACCGCAACTCCTCCAACGAAGCTGCCCGCCGCTTCGATGACATAGACTTGCCAGACGGCCCGGTCGCTCTCGATCCATCGGCAGGCCGTTGGAAACAGCAGGCCCGTGAGAATGCTTACCGGGGCGTTGACGGCAAGCGACGTTATCAGAATATCCCTGAACGACCATAGTGCATAAGATTCCAGCCCGGCAAGCTCTCTGGCCTGGACAATCAGTATGAATTGGAGAATGAAGGCGGGCAGATAGCAAAGAAAAAGGACCTCGATATTCCCAACCAGCTTGCGGGCGAGAAATCGGGATTTGCCCGCAAGCGTTGCCCCTGCGCCGACCCACAAGAACCACGACCCGAAGAATATGCCGACGGCAATGTCGTTGCCCTCGAAGGTCGTGATGAACTCGCGGAAAAGCAGGCTCTGCGCGGCGATAGTGAACAGGCCGTAAGTAAATAGCACAAATGTGCGGGCGAGCGTCATTTCTC
>DATEBC010000213.1:0-2585 GCA_035288065.1 Sedimentisphaerales bacterium
CTCTGCGGCGCCGACGATCCTGGCCAATGCCGGGGCGTTAACGGGCCGGCGAGCTACTGCCTTTCTGTCCGAGCAAGAAAGACTTCAGCAAGGCGGCGCGGTCTTCACGAGCGTGCCCCTTGAGCGAGACGCCTTTATAATAACCTGCAGCGGGCCGGCGGCGGCGCCGCAGTTCGGCAGGGCCATTGCGGAGGCTCTTGCAGGCAGGTAACACAGGCTTAGCAATCAGCTTGCGCCGATGCCCGAGTCGTAGCGATTTGTGATGGGCAGTCGGCGGTCTTTGCCGAAGGCCTTTGGCGTGATTCGCACCCCCGGCGGGCAGAGCCTTCTTTTGTATTCGTTGCGGTCCACCATGCGAATAACTTTTCGCACCACTTCATCGGGCAGGCCCGATTCGATAAGCTGCTGAGCCGATCTGTCTTCTTCGACGTAGCCCTTGAGGATTTCATCGAGCAGGTCGTAATCCGGCAGGGAATCGCTGTCTTTCTGGTCGGGCCGCAGCTCGGCAGTGGGGGGTCTGGTGATCACATCGTGCGGTATCACCTGTCGGCCCCAAAGCTGGTTTATCCGTTCAGCGAGCCTGTAAACGAGGGTCTTTAGGACATCTTTTATCACGGCAAATCCGCCGGCGGTATCGCCGTACAAAGTGGCATAGCCGACGGCGGTCTCGCTCTTATTACCGGTGGTCAGCACCAACATCCCGGCTTGATTGCTCAGCGACATCAGGATGCAGCCGCGAATTCGCGCCTGCAGGTTCTCGTATGCCAGGCCGTCGCTATTCCAGCAGGGGATAGCCCCCAGGGCATCGTTGAACTCTTTAAGCATCGGCTCTATGGGGATCGTATGGAATTCGATACCGAGGTTCTTCGCCAGCTTCTCGGCGTCGCTCCTGGTCCCGGCGCTGTTGAATCTCGACGGCATTGAGATGCCGACCACGTTTTCGGGGCCGAGGGCGGCCACTGCGACGGCGGCGGTAACAGAAGAGTCTATCCCGCCGCTTAGGCCGAGAACGACCTTGTCGAATCCGTTTTTGTGAGCGTAATCACGTGTTCCCAGGACAAGCGCCTGATACACCTCGTCCATAAGGTCGCCTGGCTGGGGTGCGGGCGCGCCAACGGGCTCGACGCGGACAGCACCATCACCGGGGCCGACGACATCAGCTATCAACAAATCCTCATCGAACGCCCGTGCTCTTGCGATTACAGCACCCGTCGAATCGGCGAACATGCTTCGACCGTCGAAAATTAATTCATCCTGCCCGCCGACCAGATTACAGTATGCAACGGCACAATTGAACTGTTTAGCGCACCGGCTGACTATCTCTTCCCTCTTTTTGATTTTTCCAAGATGAAACGGCGATGCGGAGATGTTCAGGATCATGTCGATCCGTCCGGCGCCTTCGAGAAAATCTCGCAGCCATTCGACATTCCAGATGTCAAAACAAATTGTCAGTGCGATATTGACATTCTTTACGTTTATGAGGGCCGGTTCTTTGCCGGGGCGGAAATACCTTTGCTCATCGAAGACGCCGTAGTTGGGGAGCATGCCTTTGCGGTAAGTTTTGCTGATCCGGCCGCCGCGTAGCACCGCTGCGGCGTTGTACAGCTTTCCGTCGCACTCCTGGGCAAAACCGGCTACTATCGTAATATCCGGGCAATCCGCTGCGAGCCGCTCGACGGCGCGGCGAATGTCGTCGAGGAAGTTTCTCTTGTACAACAAGTCTTCGGGGGGATAGCCGCAGATGCTCAGCTCCGGGAAGACCAGCAAATCGACGTCGGATTCGACTGCCTTCGCATAAAAGCTCCGCATTTTTTCGGCGTTGCCCGACAAGTCGCCGACGACCGCATTAAATTGTCCAAGCGCCACACGCACGCGATACTACCCTCTGCCGCTCTGCGTAGTAGCTGCGCTACGCAGCACGAGCAATTCACACATAATCTCAGAAGTCGTTCTGAGTGGCATAATCCAGCAATTGACTGAGACCATCTTTATAAACCGAATCGGCAAGCGTATCCAATCTTTCTCTGGCTCTGCCGGCGTAAGATTCAACAAGGCGTTGGGTCTTGGATAATACATCCGAGTCCATAAGCATCGTTTTCAGTCTCTCCAGACTGTGCCGGTCGTCAGGCGAGCCGAGCATATTCCTGATCTCTTCTCTCTCGGCCTGCCCCACACAACCGGATAGCGCCAAAAGCGGCAGAGTCACATCGCCGGCAAACATGTCCTGGCCTGGCTGTTTTCCGAGTTCGGCGGTTTCGCCGATCATATCCCTGCAATCATCCACTATCTGAAACGCTATCCCGAAGTTGAGGCCGAACTCCTTCAGCGCGGTTTGGACGGATTCGGGTTGATTGCCGATAATTGCCCCCGCCTGGCAGCAGGCGGCGAATAACGAAGCCGTCTTCTTTTCTACAATTAGAATGTAGCTGCCCTCGGAAAGCTCCAGATTGCGCCGCTGACAAACGTGAATAAGCTCGCCCTCGCACATCGCATGGATAGCATCGCTGACACAGGCGAACACATCGGCCCTGCCCCTTCTGCCGATCAACTGAAAGCCTTTGGGATAAACGTAGTCGCCAAGGGCA
>DATEBC010000214.1:0-3143 GCA_035288065.1 Sedimentisphaerales bacterium
AGTCGCCAGCCGCCCGATTCATCGCGTCCAAGATTACGGTACAAGTAGCAGTGATTGTTGAAACCGAGGATAATATCAGTCAGGCCGTCTCGGTCGCCATCGGAATCCTCAACGAAAACAACCGAAGGAAACCAACCGCCGGCCTGCTCGCCGCCGGCTACCGGCGCACCGGATACGGTCTTGAGATACCCCCTGTCCACGAACGTCGGTTGGCCCCCCGGTTTGGTCCCATTCTCGAACCACACGACCTTGCCGGCGTATGGGCCGTCCATAAAGCTGGGAAAGAGATCCAGGTCGCCGTCCCCGTCCCAATCGTAGAAATGCGGCACCACCCAGCTTCGGTTGTTGTGGTCGTTCTTGGGTAGAGTGAAGAGTTTCCCGCCCGAAGTGAGCCGGCCACGGTCAACAAAACGATTCCCGCCGACGTTCTCATAGCAGTATATGAAAGGCTCAACGCCGCCCTTGAACAGATCGAGGTCGCCGTCGGCATCCATGTCCGCAAAGCAGTCAAAGTGATGAGCGCCAATCTCACGTTTTTTGTAGTCTTCCCGGAAGAAGTCGCCGTCTCCAACAAGCCCGGGATAACGGCCCGGCCTGCCCAGGCCTGATTCTATTGTGTCAAAGTACACGGCAAACTGTATGCACGTCCGGTCAGGTATAACAAAATGAAGCGTCACCTTATCGATGCCGTAGTATTTGTCAAGCCGCCAGGGAGTGAGATATCGCTCATACCCTTTGCGCGTTTCATCGAAGACTTGCGGCAGGCCCGAAGAATCATAGCCTACAATTTCGATAGTGTGCTCGTCAAAACCTCCGGCAGCGCCATTCTCGGACAATGCCCGATTGAAATCTACTTCCACGCCGGCCGGCGAGTTTGATCGAGCGAGGCCCCGAGAATCGACATCAAGGATGATTCGGCACTTCTTGGGGCAGACCCATGGCAGCTCATGCCCAAAGGCAGTTCGCCCCGTGGTCAGGCAGACAGCAGTGGCGATGATAAGCATTAGCCTTGGCATATCTCAGGAACCTCTTGTTATCGGTTTATTCATGCCGATACCTCCCGGGCTGGTATCCAGGCCAACGCCGTTAGATGTATCGGCAAGCCGGTATAGTCTAAACGAATCTGTTTAGAAGGCAATAGTATAATCCTCCGTAAGCGTTCACTGAGTTTTGGATATTTGAAGCAAAGGTGCGTCGTTGTCCGATAATGTGCCTATCGACAAGGACGCCTATATCAAGCATCTGGAAGAAGAAAACGCAGGCTTGAAGAAGCGTATTGAAGAGCTTGAACGGTGTTTGGCGGAATTGGGACGCACTTGATGACGCAGGGCAAGGTCATCAGTGAGGGACAGGCGAAGAGGGTACGGTGCGGGGTGCTATTGGTGCGGCTGGCGAAGAAGATTCTGAGAATCCGGGCCCGAGTCCGCGATGGAACGCCGGCATGGGTGACGTTTCAAAAGCGAATGGCCCCGTTGATGAAGCAGGTGGATTCGCTTCTTGAAGAAGGAGCTTTGGCGCGCAGAGCGAACGCGGGGCCCGGTATGTGGAGCGTATACTCACGGTGTGCTCGACCTGCCGCCTCCAGGGTGGCAAGGGCCACTTGCAGGGGCGAAGCGTTATTACGTATCTGCGTGATGCCTGTCGTTGTCATTTGAACGATATGCCTGCTCCATCACTTCTTAACACAGCAACCCTCTTGGCCAAAACTGCCTGAACGCTTACCAACAAATGTGGCCTTTGTTTATTGTTATGGTAAAGAGCCAGGTTTTGAGACTGCATTGACAACGGAACTTTTTCAGGCCGAGAAACGCCGCGAGGAAGGTGTCTTGAGTAACGTCTTCAACGTCTCCGGGCCAGCGGAGCAGCCGATTAGCCAAGAGAGCTATCTCGGCGGAATACTGCTCGACAATAGTCTCAAAGGCAGATTCGTCGCCTCGGTTGAATTGCTGAACCAACAGTTCATAATCGGCGCTCTCGGCCATGGCTACATTATTAGAGCGACCGGACGCGGGAATATTACAGAACAAATGTGGAAAATACTGCAAATTGGGCCGACGATCCGTGGGGATTGGGCGTCATTTTGGGGAAAACTGGCCGGAGGGCTTGCATTTTTATGGGGAATTTGGTATTATGTGCGTTGTGGCAAGTAAGGAGTGTTTCAAAGCGACCGGCTACGCCGCTGAGTTGATATAGGCACGGAATGAAGGCCATAATTGGAGGAACAGAACATGTGGTGCAAAACTTCATCTATTCTCATCTCTTTCATTGTGATTGCAATTTCAGGCGGCTTCTGCCTTGGGTTTTGCCCAGAGGCTGACCTTACGGGGGACTGTTTTGTCGATTATGAGGACTTCGCTGTAATGGCGGCTCAGTGGCTGACGGGCGACCCCTGTGACCCATGTATTCCGCCGGATATGGTGCAGATTCCAGGCGGGACGTTTGAGATGGGGGATAACCTTGGTGATGGTTGGTCGGTTGAATTGCCCGTTCATACGGTAACTCTGGATTCGTTCTACATGGGCAAGTACGAAATGACCAACGGGCAGTACTGCGATTACCTGAACTCGGCATTGGCCCAGGGTTTGATAGCAGTCACGAGCGGCGTTGTCTATAAGGCCGGTTCGGGCTACGCTTATTGCGATACGCATAGCAGCAGTGGTTACAGCCAGATCGACTACAACGATTTAACCGAGACCTTTAGCGTGAAGACGAAATCCGAGCGGGATATGTCCAACGACCCGATGGTAATGGTGAGCTGGTGCGGGGCAGTTGCTTACTGCAACTGGCGCAGCGAAGGCGAGGGATATGAAAGATGCTACGATCCGTGCGATCCAAACTGGCCCTGCGATTTCTCGAAGAAGGGCTATCGCCTTGCAACCGAGGCCGAGTGGGAATATGCCGCGCGAGGTGTGCTTTCCGGCAGGCGTTTCCCCTGGGGCGATACGATAACCCACAGTCAGGCCAACTATTACGCCTGCCCCTCGCGCTATACATACGATGTAAACCCGACGGAGGGCTTTCATCCGGCCTGGGGTGACGTATATCCTTATACATCTCCTGGCGGGAGTTTTGCGGCCAACAACTATGGGCTTTACGATATGGCAGGTAATGTCTGGGAGTGGTGTAACGACTGGTACTTAGGT
>DATEBC010000215.1:0-5438 GCA_035288065.1 Sedimentisphaerales bacterium
CATAGACGAGTCCCTGGGCGCCGGCGAGCCAGACCCTTGTTCCCACGCCGATCGTTTCGTAGAAAGGATCGTTGAGCAGCGGCGAGAGCTGGCCGGCCGAGCAGTAGTTGGCGTTCTTTCGATTGGGATCGAGTGTGCCCATATAGGTGTAGATTGCCTTATCGGAGTCGTTCACGGCGACGTTGTAGTTCTGGTAGCAGTTGCGGGGATTGAGCATTATGGCCTGATTGAGGTCGTTGATAGTGAAGTATGTTCTGATCTCGCGCAGCGGATAGCAGTCGGTCCCGTATGAAAGCGCAAAGAGCTGGAGCGTCTTTCCGGCGACGAGGTCTTCCATCACGTGCGCTCCGCCGTAGCGAAACTCGCCGGGATAGTACATATTGGCCGGGTCGCCGTGGCGGAGCTGCGTTGCGCCGAGATAGACATCAACGGCTGCAAGACCCGTATAGACAAGGACGTCCTGGACCCAAGCCTCGGACATTCTGATCTTTGGTTTTGAGTGCCCGAAGTTCAGCGTGCATCCGGAGGAGCACATCGGGCCGAAAGTCGCGGTGGTGACGACATCGACCTCCTCGGCGGCTGCCGCGAGACCTTTCTTATCGACATAATCCATAATCTCGTCGGCGGTGAGGACGACGGCTTTGCCTGACTCGATGCGTTTGTTGATCTGTTCGTAGGTTTTCATGATTCTGTCCGTCCGAGAATTCGCGCACCCGGCTCTTTCTCGGCTGTTGTATTGGCTTAACAGAAGTCGCTTAAATAGCGCATGACCAAAGCAGTGTACGGGATGAGAACAGTCTTGTCAACAGCGTTATTCAGACGTGCGGGATCGACGAACAGGGTGCAGTTGGAGAATTCAATCGGAAGGACGCCAAAGACAATCGCCGGGCGCCTTGAGCCAACGTCGCGGGGCAAGCGGCGATGTAGCTGCTGATCAGGTGGCTGTTCTTGCAGTCTTCCTGGCTTTTTTGACCTTCTTAGCGGTCTTTTTTGGGTTCTTTCTTTCGAGCAGCTCGTCGGCCTGCTCCCAGGTTTCCGGCGGCCACTTGCCTGCGGCTTGAAGCTCTTTTAGATGCTCGAGCTGCTTTATGCTAACAATAGTCCTGCACTTTGGGAACTTTGCGCAGCCCATGAACGGGCCTTTCTTGCCTTGGCGAATCACGAGCTGGCCGTCTTTGCACTTGTAGCACTTGATGCCCGTAGGCTCCGGCGGCGGCTTGGGCGCCAGGACGTTTCCATCTTTGTCCACCTTCAGCGTTGTCTTGCAATTGGGATAATCGCTGCACCCGAGGAAGGCGCCGAACCGCCCGTTTTTCTCGATCATCGGCTTTCCGCAAACGGGGCATTTGTGCTCGCTTATCTTCTGTTCGATCATTTTACCTTCCTTGTCACAGGGACATGCAAACTTGCAATCGGGATACGCCGAGCAGCTAAGGAATTTTCCATTCTTTCCGAACCTGTAAACGAGCGCCTTGCCGCAATCGGGGCAATGGTACTCGCTTGGCGTTGTCTCGGCCTTTGCGTGTTTCATCTCGGCCAGGGCAATTTCGAGGCTCTCTTTGAAAGGCCCGTAGAAATCTCTCAAGACGCCGAGCCAATCGAGGTGCTGCTCCTCGATCTTGTCGAGCTGCTCCTCCATATACCGCGTAAAGGCGATGTCCATTATCTTGGGGAAGTACTCGTCAAGCTTGTCGGTGACTATCTCGCCGACGTCCGTGGCGAAGAATCTCTTATCTCCGCCTCTGGCGGACTCGACGTAGCCGCGCTCTTGAATGGTGCTGATAATCGAGGCGTAGGTGCTCGGGCGTCCGATGCCTTCTTTTTCGAGCGCCTTTACGAGGGAGGCTTCGGTATATCTGGCGGGCGGCTTGGTGAAGTGCTGCTCGGATTTGATATCGACGGCTGCAAGGTTTTGCCCTGTATTGACCGTGGGCAGCTGCTGTCCGTTCGAGCCGGTCTGCCATATCGCCGTATATCCGTCGAAGACGAGCACTCGCCCGGAGGCCTTATACACGCACCGGCCCAGAGATGTTTCTGCCGCTATCTGCAGATTCGTAACGTCCCACTGAGCCGGCTTCATCGCCGACGCCACGAAACGACGCCAGACGAGGTCGTAGAGCTTGAATTGCTCGTCGTTAAGAAACGTCTTGATGTCGGCGGGCGTTAAATCAACGTCCGTGGGGCGGATTGCCTCGTGCGCCTGCTGGGCGTTCTTTTTGGAGGCATAGATGTTGGGCTTTTCAGGCAGATATTCGCCGCCGAGCCGCCTGCTGATATAGCTTCGAGCCTCTTTGACGGCCTCGGGCGAGACGTGGGTGCTGTCGGTCCTCATGTAGGTAATAAGGCCGAGGGACCCCATTGAACCCAGGTCGATGCCTTCATACAACTGCTGGGCGATTCGCATAGTCCTCTTGGTGGTGAAGCCCAGGCGGTTGGCCGCGGCCTGCTGAAGCGTCGAAGTTATGAAGGGCGGCGAGGGGCGGGAATGCGATTGCTTCGTTTCAATTGCGGCGATTTTGAACTTCGCGTCTTTCAGGGCCGCGAATATGCGCTCGGCCTGCTCGGCATTCGATGCCTCGAATTTTTTGCCGCCTACTGTCTGCAGCTCGGCCTCGAAGGCATTGTGGTCGGCCAGCCACTTGCACTGCTCGGCCTGGGCGGGCGGATTGTCCCCCTCCTTCGCGGGCGTGATAAAGGCGAGCCATTCGGCGCTGTATTCGCTTTGCAGATCGGTCGTAAACACGCCGGGTATCAGCCAGTACTCCTCCGGCTCGAAGGCCCGAATCTCTCTTTCCCTTTGGACGATGATCTTGACCGCCACCGACTGGACTCTGCCGGCGGACAGGCCTCGCGTGACCTTCTTCCAGAGCAGGGGACTAATCTGGTAGCCTACAATTCTATCGAGTATCCTGCGGGCCTGCTGGGCCATGACCTTGTCCATATCGAGCTTACCCGGTTGGGCAAAGGCCTGTTTTATGGTCGAGCCGGTAATGGCGTTGAATACTACACGGAAGGTCCTCTCGGGGGGGACGGCGAGAATCTCGGCCAGATGCCAGGCGATAGCCTCGCCTTCGCGGTCGAGGTCTGTGGCCAGATAGAGCTTGTCGCACTTCTTCGCCGATGCCTTCAGAGCGCTAATCGTCTTGCCCTTGCCCGGCATAATGTCGTAGGTCGGCTCAAAATCATTCTCTATATCGACGTTAAGGCCCTTGGCCGGGAGGTCGCGCACGTGGCCCATGGAGGCCTTGACTTCGAAAGCCGGGCCGAGATACCTGTTTATAGTCTTCGCCTTTGCAGGGGATTCAACTATCACCAGGGATTTGCCGCAAGAGCCTGATTTCGTCATAATATTGGAGTTTTCCATAAAACAGTCGCCCCCGGTCGCGGCCGGGGACGGATACGTCTTCAATACACGTTGTTGCTATCGGCCATTCAGCCGATAATATTTAGAATTGGCTAAATACAGACCGCTTGCGCCAATGTCAAGGGAAAACGGATCGCCCCTGGGAATAGGTGCTCAAAGCCCCAGGAATTGTATTGCCAGGCCGCAAAGGCATATCGTCGCGCCGGCAATAGCGTGCGTGAATCGCTCGATCCTCGCCAGCGGCAGAAAGCTAACGCCGGCCCTCGATAGCATGACGACGCTCAACATTGTGGCAATGGTTGCGGCGCCAAATACGCATGTAACCAGCAGCACTCCGAGAAGACTGCTCTGTGCAGCCGGGTACATCAAGACAGGGATCAGGACTTCGCACGGTCCGAAGACAAAGATCAGAAAAAGGGCCCAAGGGGTTATACTCGCCGCGGCGCCGGCCGCGTGAACGTGTGCGTGGTTTGCGAGATGCGTGTGAGTGTGCGAGTGTTCATCCGTGCGTATGTGAAAATGCTCGTGCGAGTGTGCCCGGCTTCGATATACTCTGCGCAGCCCCCAGACCATATAGGCCAGCCCGAATCCAATCAGGAGCCAGGCGGCGATGTTGCCGCGAAACGATTCTACAATCTCGAGCTTCTTGACCACCAGGCCCAACGATACGCCGGCCAAGCCGATGACGACCGAACTGGCTATGTGGCCAAGGCCGCAAAGAACGGTGATAACCACTGTTTTGGCGGCGGACCAGTTTCTCGCCCACGACATCATGATAAACGGAACATAATGGTCGGGGCCTAAAATCGTGTGGAGAAAACCCAGCCACGCCGCTGCAATAGTAAGAGCGCCCAGCCCTGTATCCATAACCAACTCCTTGACTCAAGAGAGCCGGCCTTAGTTACGCCGGCGCATAAGAATAGTGAATTGGTGCTATTGTGTCAAGAAGAAGCCTTAGAAAATAATTGACAGAGGAGGATTCAACTCGTAAAGACTTACCTATAAGCAGGTATTTGCATGATAAGGGATACTTATGTCATTTACAGAAAATGCTATAGTTGTTGAATTGAACGAGAAAGCGGAGTATCAGCGTTTACTTGAAGGCCCGCCGCAAACGGGGGGGATGAAGGTTGGCAGGGTGCATCTGGAGGCCGGCAAGGCCTGCGGCGAGCACAGCACGAAGGAGAAGGAGGAAATCCTCGTTTTCCTCTCAGGAGAGGGTGAGCTGCTTGTAGGCGACGAAAAAGAGGCCCTTGCGGTCGGGGCGGGGCGGGTCGCCTATATTCGGCCGCAGACCATCCACGACGTCAGAAACACAGGTTCAGAACCCTTAGTGTATGTCTTTTGCGTATCGCTGCCGGCTGGCTGAGAGGCAGCGAATAGGGGCGAATGCCCGCTTTTCCGCTCTGAAGGGCCGATTTCGAGGTTGGACCGGGCATTTCAGCAAGTCCGCCGGTGTCGAGAGGAACGATGGCTGTATCCGGCAAATTAAAAGGCTGCTGAAAAAAAATTTGAAATTCTGAAAAAAGTTCTTGCATTTGCCGCGGAGGCGTTGTAAAATACGGGTGTTGTTATATGTTCTTTTCTTCTAATTTAATCTTGGTTTCTGAGATAGCGATTAAATCATAAGTTTGCAGTATATCTTTTAAGTTGCAACGCTATCTCACAAGGGCTGGAATCCGCAAGAATTCCAGCCCTTTTTTTGCGCCTTAAAGAATTCCCCGGCTCAGCGTTAGCTTGACGTCCACCAGGCCCGTCCCGCCGCAAATCGCCCAAAGCGACCTTGAAATATGCACGATGAAATTACTCGACTCAGCAGGATTGATCTTTACACAAAATTAACAAAGAATCAACAAAACAGAAAGCTGCTGGGGCGCATACTAATAATGGAGGGCGAGGAAGGTAACGATCTGGAGCAAAGGAGGTGATTTTATGAACGGTCGCAAGGCTTTCACGCTCGTAGAGCTCCTGGTAGTAATCGCAATCATCGACCTGCTCTTTATCCAGAAGTCCTGCTGGTGGAAGCTGAACTACACGCCGCCTTATTCTCCGCCCTTCTAATAGCACAACCATC
>DATEBC010000216.1:0-4115 GCA_035288065.1 Sedimentisphaerales bacterium
GTCCTTTGCCGGGCTGTCTTTTTTGGCCCGGAGCCAATATAAGGCAGCGCCCCTATCGTCCGCAAGGACGACTTCTTGTCTATGGCCGGCAGGTTGCGCCCTCCCTCACGGTCGGGCCTCCGTCGGGAGACTGCGGGTAGGCTTGGCCCTATCGCGGTTTGGGTTGCGCCCTCTTACGGTCGGGCCTCTGTCGGCGGATTGTGGCCGGTGGGCTTATTCCGGACCAGGGCGCGTATCAGGGCTGTCGCCACCCAGACCCCGCTTGCCATTGCCAGGGCGGCGGCTATTCCTACGAGTATTAAGATGATTGAGGGCATATTTCAGGCTCCGAATTTTGTCTTTTCCATCCAGTGGCCCAGGGCATAAGCGAGCAGGCCTGCGCCGAGGGCCGGGATTATGGTGGGGATGCTTATCGCGGAGTGATAGACAAACTCAAAGACTATCGCGACGATGGTCCCGACACCCATAGACAGTATGCCGGCGAGCGGGTGCGGACGCTTCACCCAGAGACCTATGATCAGGGCGGGCAGGATAGCCGGGGCCCATATTGTATAGCAGACGAGCAGACCACTGACAATGCTCTTGATGACAACGGCGCCGGCGTAGGCCGTTACGGCGATTGCGATTGTGGCGCAGCGTCCGATATTCAAGGCCGCATCGTCCGACAACCTCTTGAACGGCTTTATGATATCCTGGGTGAATACAACGGCGCCGGCGTTGAGAAGCGAATCGAGGCTGGACATAATGACGGAAAGGAGCACTACGAGCAGCAAGCTGTTGCCGAATTTGGGGATGGTCGATTCGATCAAGATCATCAAAACGTAGTCTTCGGGCGGGTCGCCGAAAATAACGGTTCGAGCGGCGATTCCGAGCGCTATCATCACCGCGAACCAGGCGATGCTGAAGAGGCCCGCGAGTATGAAGCTGTTCCTCGATACGGCAGTAGTCTTTGAGGCCAGCGCCAGGTTGGCGTAGGGCGGAATCAGGGTCTCGCCGAGCAGAAAGGCCGTAAGCAGGCCTACAATCTGCATAGGGCTTGTTGAGTTGAAGCCGGCGATAGTGGCGTTTGCGGCCTCTTTGGCGAACGTGGCGGCGCCGGGATTTGGGTGAGAAACAAGTATCCAGATCAGTGCTACTGGCAGCAATATTGCGAAGGCGGCACAATGGAAGGCGTCGGTGAAGACGCTGGCTTTGAGGCCGCCGAACGTGGCGTATAGTGCGGCTATGCCGACTACTATGACAACAGCGGACCAATGCGGCAGGAGGAAGGCGCTCCTGAGTACGTCACCGCCGGCCTTTGCCATAACCGCGGATAGGCCTGCGCACACGCCGACCGAGATGACGCCGGCGAGAATTTGACACGTCCGGTCGTACTTCTGGCCCACCACGTCGCCGAGGGTGTAGCAGTTTCCCAGTGCGCGGAGCCGAGGCGCGATGAATAGGCCGACGAGGATATTCTGGGCGGCATAAGCCAGGCCAATCCCCCAGAAGAGAAAGCCGCTGCTGAATCCCTTGCCTACAAATCCAATCGTGAAGACCGGCCCGACGTAGGTCGCTGCGAGGCTGCCGAACACCAACGCCAGCGGCAGTGCCCTTCTGGCGACGGAAAAGTCGGCGAATTCCGTGGCGGCGCGTGCGCGCAGCGCAACAACCGTTAGCAGCAGCACATAGACTATAATAACAACCACGGGCAGCGTGGTATTCACTGCTTGTATCCTAACTTGATATTATCGTTCTTGGTAAGAGGGCCGGTTGGCACAAGTAATTCTCAGCGGTTACTGGCCTTTGTCCTGGAACTTTTCCTCCTCCAACTCGTTTATCGTGGCGTCCAGCTCGGCCTCGGTGCGAATCCATCCGAATCTTGCGTCAACCAGGAAGGTTTTGTACCAATGGATCATATTCCTGGCGAAGTCGGCGTCCTTGCAGTAAATGCCGAATGATATTTCGCCTGCGTGCGAACCGGCCTTCTTGGGTTTGTGTGGAAAGGCGAGCAGGACGGAGCTTCTGGTAAGCAGGAACTCGATATCAGAGACGATACTGTTGTATATGCAAAGCCTGCCCGATTCGAGTGCATCCGGATACCTGCGGAACAGATGTCTGGCGGCGTTGGAAAAGCCGGGCACACTGAGATTCATCGCTCGATGAATCCTGACGTCCGGATAATCCTCGATAATCTCGTATAGCGTGCTGATGTAGTCGTCTATGGGCTTGCGTTCGCCCTCGAAGAGCATGCAGGTCCACATCTCGCTGTGGCTCGTGGCGTCGAGCTGGTCTTTGAGCATCTGCCTGGCAACGGCGTAGGCTTCTTTTCGGCTGGCCAGGACCTTGAGTCGGCGCTCTGTGAGCGGTTTGGCCCAATCGGGCATATCTCTTGGCAGGGATTCGGGCTGGCAGACCCCAAGACGGGTCAGCAGTCTTAGGAACTGCCTTTCTTCCGAGCCGTAGAACCTCCTGCCTATAGTGCTGCCGACGTTGCCGTTGCACTGGATTCCGTACTTCTTGTGGTACCCGAACGAGAGGCGATAAACCTCATAGTCTTTTTCAAGGAGCATTTTTTCGAGCTCGGCGATGAGGCGGACGGCCTGATCTTCGGGGGCCCTGTCGATGGAGAGGTGGACATTCGGGCACAGGACAATGGGCCTCTTTCCGAGAAGGTCGGCGATGTTAGCGAATTCCTGGACAAGCTCGTCGAGCTCGCGCCGGTCGTCATACAGCTCGACGCAGATAAAAACGACGAAGACATCGTTGAATTCCATCCGTGGCTGGGGCGGCGAAATGGTGGCCGGGTCTATCCTCGTCGATACCTCCTTGTCCTCAAAATAGCAGGATGAGCACTGGTAACAGTCCAGAATCATGTCGTCTTCTCAGTCCTTTTCGCTCTTGCAGCCGGTCTCGGAGTGCCCCGTGCGGTCTTGGCCGAGCCACGGGCCTTCTTCATTCGCGATGCGATTTTGGCATCGACGCGTGAGATAAAAAGGTCCACACCGGGCGTAACGGCCTTGTCGGCGAAGCCGGCGCTGTTGAGGTATCTGACGATTTCGGCGGCATCCCAAAACTCTGGGGCGGACGATATTTTTCGGCCCTCGCTGCGTGTGAGAGACTTGAGAAAAACCGGTATGGAGCCGTCACGCAAGGCCTCGGCATAATCGGCCAGCAATTCCTGGATTTCTCTATCTGTGTCAGACATTTTATCCTGCTCCTTTCGGAAATTGCCGCGCTACTGTTGGTGGCAATAATCTCGCAGCATTTTCCTTAGTTTCAATAGGGTTCTGAATTTCAGCATTTTCACGGCTCCGACGGTCGTTTTGAGGTCGTTTGCGATTGCCCTGCTGGACATGCCGTCCATCCAGAGTTGTATGGCCCTTCGCTCTCTGGCCTTTAGGCGGCCCAACGTGCGCGCAAGGGCATTCTTTAGCTCTTGCTGCGACATCATTTCGAGGATGCCTAAATCGGGGGCCGTGAGATTCATCAAATCATTCTGGGACAAAGATAAATTTCGGTTAAGCCTTCGGTACACGTCTCTAAGACGGTTGCGCATGTAGTACAGGTACACGGTTTTCAGCAGTAGTCTCTCGCTGGTGATGTTGTTGAGCCGTTCGGGGTTCTCCCAAATATCGGCATATACATCTTCGAGGACATCCTCACATTCCACCTCGTTGCCGAGATACCGATACAAGTACCTGATAAATGTTTCAAATGTCGCCCTGACAAAGGGTTCCATCGCTCGGCGGCGGCGTTCCATGTCCGGGTCCGATAGGCCCTCCAGGGCCTTTCGCAGCCGTTTGTCCATAGCAAGCCTCATAGTTCTGCCTATACTCGATGCGCTGTGCCCTTTGTTGTGCCATAACAGGCGTTCCACGAGGGTTCCATCCCATCTGAAAAAGGCACCAAACTGCTGATAGGTCAGGGAAATTATAGCTCTGAGGCAGCGATTTGGCAACATTTTTTGGCTCCCTAAAGCACAGCGGCGGCATAAAGGCCCGCGGGCTATGAACCTGCGGCAGCGTCAAAAGCCGTAAACCGGCCTTAGCTCCTCGCTGGTGGGCAGGTGATCGTAGTATTCGCCTCTGGTGCCGACATAGCCGACGCCCTGTTTTCTGAGCCTTACCTGGCTG
>DATEBC010000217.1:0-4182 GCA_035288065.1 Sedimentisphaerales bacterium
AACCTTCAGAAAGGAATCCGAATAGATCTGCTTATTCATAAGCATCTCGCCGGTCGCCACCGCGTTCACAAGGGCCGTGTCGAATACGTCCACGATCGCCGAATCCAGCCCGTGCGACATCGCCATTGCCAGGAAGATACGGTTAATCAGGCTCCTTTCCGACGCTCCCTGTGAGAGATTCGACAGTCCCACCGTCATGTGCGGGGCGGGGTCGGCCAGATACTTGATCTGGTCCATCGCAGCAAGAATGCTCGTCGGCTGAACCTGCGCATTCGGCACCTTGACAGGCAGAACGATCGGGTCGATAAACAGCCGCTGAGGGTCAAATCCCTTCTCCATCGCCTTCGAGACGATCTCCGCGGCTATGGCCACGCGTGTGTCGGTATCCTGCGGGACGCCGTTCTTGTCCATAGTAAGGGCGATAAGGTTGGCTTTCGGCCCGACCTGATCGGCCATTTCCATGTACTTGTCGAACACCTCTTCATCGCTCTTCTTGTTCAACGGCGTCGAGTTCAACAGAACCCCATTTTCGGCGTTAATCACCTTGAGCCCTGCCGCGATGACGCCGGGCTTCTGCGAGTCAAGGCACAACGGCGTCGAGCACGTCTCCTGGATCGACTCGACAAGCCACTGCATAGTCCCTTCCTGGTCCGCCGCCGCGGTCCCGACGTTCACATCCAGATACGCCGCGCCTGCCTCGCTTTGCCTTTTCGCCAAACCCTGAATGACTTTTTTGTCCTTGTCCGCGATGGCCTGTTTGACATCGGTGAACATGCCATTGATTCGCTCGGCAATCAGTATCATAATTGATCCCCTTCCTTAGAGTTGCCAAAGGTATCGCTCTATTCTGTCACGGGCATTTACCCTTCGTTTTTCCAGACTCTTGAGATGAATTTCTTGACGGTGGCCACTGCTCTGGGATGGCGCATGCGAATTATATCGGCGCCTGCCTGGAGCAGACAAGTCGCCGTGGCCGCCTCCCACATCGGGCCCCGATGCTCAACCGCCCCCCATTGCGGCGCATCGGCCATCTTCGCCTCTTTGGCTCGCCACGATTCGTATCCGACGTCGCAAATCACCGGCATTGCCATCATCTTATCGCCCGAAAGGGCCGCCAATCGCTGACGCTCTTGAATCGAATATGCGTATTCGATCCCATAGCCCAGGGCCCCGGTGGCCTGGAACGTAACTATGCGTTCCAGAGGAAAGCCCATGTCGGAAACGAGAATATTGACCTGCTTGGCGATATTGATGTCAAGTGGAGCCGCAGTGATAAGGAAATGGCCGTCGGCAAGCGCAATAGCGGTCAGAGACTTGTAGTTGTCCTCCTCGACTATCCCGATAAGGCATTTCTCGCCTTTGGCCGCGCCGCTGACTTTCGGCATTACCTCGTTGTCCTTCTCGTTGTTTCCACAGCCCCAGAGCACAAGCGGCACGCCGACCGCCTTGAGCACCTCTTTGGTGACTTTGACCGCGTGATCGGCGCCTTTGTCGCCCTTGTCCGGATGAATCCCGTCGAACTTGACGCAGATAAGATCCGCCCCGAATTCTTCGACGCACTTCTTGGCCCAGTCGCCGGGGCTGTCGAGCACGTCTTTATACGGCTCGACAAGGGCATCCGGCCAATCTTCCGGCCTGCTGTCGAGAACGTCCATAGCGACAACCGGCGTCTCGCCCGCATCCTCGACCGAGCCGCCATAGACGACGTTCTTCGCCCCGCCTATCGTTACCGTTGAGCTGCGGGTCCCGCCGTCGTTCTTGGTGGCGCCGAGCCTTATCCGGTTCACTGATCCTGCAAAACTGTCTGCTACTCCAGGAACTGGCATATCAAAACCTCCATGAAAATCTTAGTACAGCGTATTATCTTCATTGATGTTTGAACGGTTAAATGAATGTTGGAGCTTTGAGATTGTCATTCCCGCGAAAGCGGGAATCCATTTTTACCCGCCGAGGCTGGCTGGATTCCGGCTCAAGGCCGGAATGACAGTGTGCCTCCATCTTATTGAGAATGTTCATTCTGCTATTCAAAGTTTAATAGGCTCTTGTTTTCTCTAAGTTATCGTCGAGTATTCTGCACACGGCCGCGAACGCCGGGCTGTCCGCGTTCAGGTCGAATATGTTCTTCCCGGACATCGACGCCTCCAGCACGGACTCATCTGCGGGCACACAGCCGAAGGTCTCCACTCCATCTAATTCAGATTCCCGCTCCGGCGGCCTGTCTGTCTTGTTCCAGACGACACCTTTTTCCCTGACTGTTATCGAAAGCTCGTCGGCAAGCTCGGCAATCCGCTTTGCCGTGACGACATCAATCGACGTCGGGTTCGCCAGGATTAGGAGCAGATCGACGTTGTTCGTCGTCCGCCGCGAGAGGTGCTCCATCCCCGCCTCGTTATCTATAATCACATACTTATATTGCGAGCTTAGCCTATCCATAAACTGCCGCAGCATATTATTCGCCGCGCAGTAGCAGTCGGGCCCTTCCGGCCTGCCCATAGTGAGCAGGTCGAAGCCCCTGGCCTCGGTGATCGCCTGCTGCAGCCCGTATTCGAAGGTCCGCAGCCGATCAGGCCCAGCGCTTCCGGCCGGCTTGACGCGGGCCCCCTCGCGAATCTCGGCGATCGTGCCGGTCACCTCCACTCCCAACGTCATTGCCAGGCAGTAATTAGGGTCGGCATCTACAGCCAGTATATTCTCGCCGGCCCCTCGCTCAACCAGCGCCCTGATAATCATAGAGGCCACCGTGGTCTTGCCCGACCCGCCTTTCCCGCTTACTGCTATAGTCGTTGCCATATTCGTCTCTTTGCTTCTATTGCGCCTCAATCGTGGTGTACTCAATTATGCCGGGTTCGCCGCGGTCACCGTCACCGACGGAAACAGCGACAAATCCGTATGCGGCAGAAAACTCGCTCTGATGAACTCATCCATATACCCGGAATGGCTCATTAAGTCAAAGTATGTCATATTCTTGGCAATCTCTTCAGCCGTGTTCATCGCTTTTTGGCTCAACAGCACTGTCTTCGCCCCTGCAATTGAGGTATTTCCTACGAACTTGATCTTCTCCGTCGGCACGTCGGGCAGCATCCCGATAGTCACCGCCTGCCGAACATCGAGGAAGTTCCCAAATCCGCCGGCCAAGTAAATTGCCTCGATGTCGTTGAGCTTTGTCTGAGTCGATTCCATAAGCACCCGAATGGCGGCAAACACGCCGGCCTTGGAACGGACAAGATTGTTAATGTCCGCCTGGGTAATGACTATCTCGTGATGGCTGTCATCGCCCGCGACTAACTGGAATTGCATTCCCTCGTTGCCTTCTGTTATCCGGAATTGGCCGTCTGTGTTGAATCGTCCGGTTCGGTCTATTATTCCGCGTGTGAATAATCCGGCCAGAGTGCCCAAAAGCCCCGATCCGCAGATGCCCACCGGATGTTTGTCCCCAATTGTTCTGTATTCTACGGTTCGGTCTTCGAGGATTGTCAGCTTCTCGATTGCGCCTGCCCCGGCGCGCATCCCGTGCTTTACCCCGCTGCCCTCGAACGCAGGCCCGGCCGAACTAGACGCACAGACCAGCCACTCCTTGTTGCCGAGCACCACTTCGCCGTTCGTCCCGATGTCGGCGAAAAGCGAGATGCCCCTCTTCGTGAAAATCCGCGTGGTCAGCACCCCGGCCACGATGTCGCTGCCCACGTATGCCGCAACACTCGGCAGGCAGTACAGCAGGCCGCGCTTATTGATCTGAATCCCGACTTCCGCCGCTCGGATGGGCGGCACAAAACTCGCCGAGGCGACATAAGGCTCTCTGCGAATCCGCATCGAATCAAGATTCAGCAGAAAGTGGATCATCGCCGTGTTGCCTGCGCATACCACCGTCGTTATATCCTGCAAATCAACCTGTTTTCTCGACGCAAGCGTCATAATCAAACTGTTGACGTCATTGACCAGGCGATTCTGCATCTCCTCGAACGCATCGTTTTCTTCGGCATAAATAATTCGCCGGATATAGTCTTCCCCAAAGTTTATCTGGCTGTTGTACGTAGCCTCCGTATCTATCGTGGAAGCATTCGTCAGGTCCAGCAAGTGCGCTACCACCGTCGTCGTTCCCAGGTCAACCGCGACGGCATAGTTTTTTCTCCTGTGGTCGCCTTCTTCAATCTCGATAAGCTCCGTGCACTCGCCGCGTCTGCC
>DATEBC010000218.1:0-8751 GCA_035288065.1 Sedimentisphaerales bacterium
TTAAAGGCTTTATATCTTTTTTCTGCCTCTTTGAACTTCTGCGACTCGGCCTTGTTTTTGAGGCTTTTCGTGGCCGTTTCTTTTGCTCTTTTCTTTGTGCCTTAGTGTCTTAGTGGCAATAATTTTGGTTGCGGCCAAAGGCCGCGCCAAGTTAATCCTGTGTCAATCCCTATGGGACCGTGGGTCCGTGTCTAACGCTGTTCTCTGTGCCTTGGCGCCCTTATGTCTTGTGCTTTTTTCCTCTCTGCTGCAATCCCTTCTTCGTGCGTATTCGTGCCAATTTGTGGTTAATCTTGCCTTTGCGCCTTAGTGGCTTCGTGGCGATGCTCTTGGGCGGAATCCGCTAAACTTGGCCTGCGAAAACGTCGATTTCAGTATCGTTATGATGTTTCTGAAATAAAGCGTAAAATTTCTTTGACAAGGCCGCGGCCAACGCAATAATTGACGGAAATGGGTGGTGTTATCGGAAGTGGGAGTTGAAAACCGCCGATTGTATTGGCTTTGATAGCCCGAACGGTTCATCCTGACAGGAAGAATGGCAGCGCCGGAAACAAGCTACGATACCATATTTGGCAAAATGGCGACCGAGCAGGGTCTCTGCACCGATGATGAGTTGAATCACGCCGTCACCGAGTTAAAGGCCCGCAGCCAGACGAATCCCGCGCCGCTCAAGGACGTGATGGTCGAGCTTGGCTTCCTGACCGCCACCCAGGCCGATAGGATCAAGACGAACATAAGAGACAGCAAGGCCGTCGCAACCAAGATCCCGGGCTACAAGATACTCGGCAAGGTCGGTGCAGGCGCCATGGCCGTTGTTTATAAGGGCAGGCAGTTGAGCCTCAACAGGATGGTAGCGATAAAAGTGCTCCCCAAACGCTTCACGGAGAACCCCGAATACGTCGAGCGATTCTACAAGGAAGGCCAGGCCGCCGGCAAGCTCAACCACCCGAACATTGTGCAGGCCATAGACGTCGGAGAGGCTGCGGGCTACCACTATTTCGTAATGGAGTACGTCGAGGGAAAGACGATTGCCGACGATCTGACATCCGGAGGAGTAATCCCGGAAGCCCAGGCCATCGATATCATTATCCAGGTCGCGCACGCACTCTTGCACGCACACAGCCATGGTCTTATACACCGCGACGTAAAGCCCAAGAACATAATGATAAACAAGGACGGCGTCGTCAAGCTCGCCGACATGGGCCTCGCACGGGAAACGACGGACATAGAAACCGCGCAAAGCGAAGCCGGTAAGGCATACGGCACCCCATACTACATCTCCCCGGAGCAAATCAGAGGCAGAATAGACATCGACTGCCGAGCCGACATCTACGGCTTAGGGGCCACGCTGTACCACATGTGCACCGGGCAAGTGCCGTTTATGGCAGAGGATTCCTCCGATGTGATGAGGAAGCATCTGAGGGAAAAACTCGTTCCGCCGGACCATATAAATACTTCCTTGTCGGGCGGTATTTCCGAGGTCATCGAGATCATGATGGCCAAAAAGAGAGAGGACCGGTACGATAATGTCGAGGAGCTGCTCCTGGACCTCGAGGCGCTCAAGAACGGCCAGCCGCCGCTGCGGGCGAGGAAGCGATTCGACGTCTCCATGCTAGCGCAGCTTGAGACCGGCGAGGATGTCGAGGTTGCCGAGGAAGAGCACCAGTACGACAGCGACGCCCTTGCCAATTACCGTGTTGCGGTCCTTATTCTCAGCACCGTCGCGGCGCTCTTCTTGGCGGCAATAGTCCTTCTGCTCATCTTCAGGTAGTCCAAATCGACGCGAATACCTCATAAACTGTCACCTTCTGCGGCGAGTAATTGACAGCACCACCGTCTTGGCGCGCCGGGACGCATTACGGCATCCGACATTCCACATACGATATACGAAACACTTGACCATCGGGGGTCGATGCCGTATTTTCTACATGTAGTCAAGAGGGTGGTTGTTTGTTGGTTTGTTGTGAACGGCAGGAAAAGGAGTTTATGCCGAGAGGCGGCGCACATTTTTCATCTGAGGAGCTTGTGCGGGTCCTCAGCCACTATGATATCGGGGTGGTGCATAAGGCCCAGGCGGTGTCTGCGGGTAATCGCCTTGCGCCGAAGATCGCAGCCGTGCTGGACTTCGATTCGGTGCGGATAGCCCCGCCGATTGCCGACCTTGCCAACGCAATGCTGCAATTCTCCATAGTAGGGGGCCGGCCTAATCCTGCCCAATGGCCCGACTACTTCGATGAACATAAGCTTATCGAGGTCTTGACCGGATATCGAGAAGTTGTCGAATTGGATAAGAATAAGCTGGATTCGTTGCTCGACCTGATGATAGAGACAATGATAGCCGAGGCCGTCCTGCCCGTAGCGGCGACCGGCTTCTTCGGCAACCTCTCCGGCCTCGACTTCCTCAAGATGATTCTGCGCAAGGCCAAATGGCTCGAAGCGAACAAAGAGACGCTCACGCGCGCCATAGACTCGTGAAGCGTATATAGTGAAGCGTGAAGCGAGAGAAGGACGGAGGACGGACGACAGAGGACGGATGAAGAGGAAGACGGATTTACTTGGCGCGGCCTGAAGGCCGCAACCAAATCCGAAGCACTAAATCCGAAATCCGAAATCCACCAGGGGACCCCTGGCGGGGCAAATCGGAATGACCAAAACTCAAAATTCAAAACAAATCATAAAGTCTTATTTCGACGGTGGTTATGGCCCGCCGCGGCTGGGATTCTAATATCAAGCAGAAAAAACAAGAAGTTGACGGATTGCAGTACAGATTAAAACTGTGGTTAAGCCATGGCACAGCCATTTTTCATATTCTTGGATTCCCGCTCCGCCACGGGCGGATGTTCCATTTCGCGGGAATGACAAGCCACAAATAGAAATGTGACAGAGTACTGGCGCCCAAGAAGACGTGGTTTATGCGCACAGTTGCTGCAAATCTTCGAGGCTCAAATGGGCCAGATTGCCGACAATTTTCTCTGCGGCCAGTTGGGCGGCGTCGTAGGAGTTCGTCACGGCGACGGTGTGCATTCCCGCGGTCTTGGCCGCCTGCAAACCCCAGTTGGAGTCCTCTATGACAACGCACTGCTGCGGTTCGATCGGTTTGCTGCGATTGGCGTTGAGTTTTTCGAGGGCCAGCAGGAATCCTTCCGGGTGAGGCTTGCCTTTCTTGACCTGCTCGGCCGAGACTATCGTCTCGAAATACCGCCGTAAGCCCGCGTCGCCCAGCGTTATTTCAATCTCCGGCAGCAGGGCCCCGGAGCATATACACATCGGGATACAATTGGCCGACAACATCGCAAGGAAATCACGAACGCCCTCGATGAGCTTGCCCTCGTTTTTGGCAAGGTTCTCGAAGACAGCCGTTTTGCGCTTCACCAGGGCCCCTATTGGGTTTTGGCCAATCGCAAGCCGACCTTCATCAATGAGGCGCTTGAAGCAATCCACATCGCTGAAGCCCAGGTATGTCTTGTAATACTCCTGAGTCGTTAACTGGACCCCATACTGCTTGAGCACCTCGTTAAACGCGCGAAAGTGCAGAATCTCCGAATCGGTAATCACCCCGTCAAAGTCGAATATGACCGCCTTTAGCATAGCTCATCCCTTATTGCGTTGGGACCGGGCCTATAACGGCCTCGTAGCTGGTGAACGTTGACTTGTCGCCGGCGGCAATGAGCTTGGCCAGTGCGGCAATCTTCGGGGCGTTCTTTGTAACATATCGCCGGGCGACCATCCCCTTGCGTTCTTTCATTGATATCGTTAGCCCCTTCCGCCCGGCCCCATTCTCGGCCACAGGGACATCCATCTTCACCTTCGTGCTGGCCTGCCCGCAAAGCAGATACCCGTTAATCAAATCGACCGCAATATCGACCAGCGCCCGCCCATAGAGGTCCATATAATCGTTGCCCCGTTCCTTCACAAACGGAATCGTATTTTCAAGAAGCTTTCTTCCCTCGGCAAGCGTGTCGAGCAGGTCCCTGACTTCGTCATCGTAGTTGAGGTCGGCCAGTTCGGCGAGAAATTTATCGGCGGTGCCGCTGCAGACGCCGCGAACCGCAGCGATAACCTGCAACTGGCTCGTCCCCTCGTAAATGGTCGTAATCCTCGCATCGCGCGCATGCCGCTCAACGGGGTAGTCCCGCATAAAGCCGCTGCCGCCCAAGACCTGGATCGAATCGTAAGCCACCCTGTTGCACATCTCCGAGCAGTAGTATTTGCTCATGGGCGTCAGCATTGAGGCGTATCTTTTGTACTTCCGCGCGCTGTTCTTGATCTCTTTGGCCTTGTCACCACTGTCATTCCCGCCCCCAAGGGGTAAACTCCAGGGGGCATCGCCCTCCGATTGTTTCGCGTAAGCGATCTCCATATCCACAACGCGTGAAGTCTCATACAAGAGCGCCCGCCCCGTCTCGATGGCGATCTTCATATCAATTACCATATCGCGCACCGCGGGCAGCTTCTCAATCGCCACGCCGAACTGCTTGCGGGTCGAGGCATAATCCCGCGCCACCCGATACGCCGCCTCGGCAATTCCCATCGATTGTCCCGCTATCCCTATACGCGCGCCGTTCATCAGGCTCATAACATAAGTCACCAGCCCCCGCTGTCGCTCTCCGATTATCTCGCAGGGCGTATTATCGAAGAATATCTCGCAGGTAGGCGAGCCGTGTATTCCGAGCTTGTCTTCCAGCCGGCGGATATGAACGGTCGGTCCCTGCTCGCATACAAACAGGCTCAGGCCCAGCCCGCCGCTGCGGTCGGTCTCGCTGCGTGCAAGGACCAGCAAAACATCCCCGCACCCATTCGTTATAAATCGCTTCACCCCATGCAAAAACCAACTTCCGCGGTTGTCCTGGAAGGCGCGAAGCTTGACCGCCTGCAAATCCGAGCCTGCATCCGGCTCGGTCAGAACCATCGCGCCCGTAACCTTGCCGTCTGAAAACAATCGCAGATAATTCTCCTTAATCTCTTCCGACGCGAAGGCATTGATCGTCTCGGCGATGCCCTGCAGTCCGAAAATATTCATAAGGGCCGCATCGGCACGCGAGACAATCTCAATAGCCATCGAATAAATCAGGTTCGGGAAGTTCAGCCCGCCAAAACGGTGCGGCAGCGTGAAGCCCATCACCTCGGCCTGTCCCAGCTTCTCCAGGGCCTCAGTCGTCCCCTTCGCACGCGTAACCGTTCCGTCTTCGTTTAGAGTATTGCCCTGGCGATCCACATCCTCGGCGCGAGGAGCAATAAAGTCCCCGCTCAGCCGCCCCAACGAATCCAGGACCATCTCGTAATTCTCAACCGCCTCTTGTGCATTGCGGGGTGCGTGCTCGAATTCATCGGCAAAGCGAAAACCATCTTCACATACCTCAGCCACACTGCCAAGGTCGATATGCCTCAACAAAAACTCAATGTCACTATTATCTCTAAAAAAATTCGCCATAACGTCTTCCGTGTTCAGTCTTCGGTACTGCTCTGTCAAAATTGATTTTGGGGACTGTCATTGCGAGGAGGCCGAAGGCCGACGCGGCAATCTCAAACCTTGTCGAACGCAGGAGATTGCTTCGTCGCTGCGCTCCTCGCAATGACATCTACAGTTTCAATTTTGACAGACCACTACTCCTTTATTCCTTTTTCCTTGATCGCCTTAATCATCAGCGGCACAACCTCATTCAGGTCGCCGAGTATCTTGTAGTGCGCCACCTGGAAAATGGGCGCATCGGGGTCGTTATTAATGGCTACGATTTTTTGGCTCTGGGCCATTCCCGCCTGATGCTGAATTGCCCCGCTTATGCCGACGGCGACGTAGAGACTCGGGCGAACCGTCGTTCCCGTCTGGCCGACCTGATGGTCGTGGTCGATGAATCCGAGGTCAACGGCCGCCCTGGTTGCCGCAGGCGCGGCGCCCAGGCAGTTGGCCAGGTCCCAGACAAGTTGAAAGTTGTCCTTGCTGCCCACGCCCGCTCCGCCGGCCACGATAATCCTTGCGGCCTTGAGGTCAACCTTTTTGGCGCGCTTGTGCTCATCGAGAATCTCCAGCGCCAGATGTTCCGGCCCCAGCTCCGCCGTTTCTTCGATAATCCGGCCCTTCCGCGAAGCATCAGCCTGGGGCATCGGCATCACGCCCTCGCGAACCGTCGCCATCTGCGGCCAGCGGTCGAGATTGATAATCGTAGCAACGATATTTCCGCCGAAAGCAGGGCGTATCTGAAAGAGCAGGTTCTTATGGACCTTACTGTCCTTGGCGGCGGTATGGTCGCCGATCTGCAAATCCGTGCAGTCCGCGGTTAGCCCGGCCTTGGTCGCACTGGCGATCCGAGGCGCCAAATCGCGCCCCGTAACAGTCGCCCCGTAGAGAACGATCTGCGGCTCGTGCTTGTGGATAAGATCGTACATCACCTTCGCATAGCTGTTGGTCTGGTACCGCTTCAGCAGGGGATGCTCGGCCAGATAAACCTTGTCGGCGCCATACTGCACGAGTTTCTTCGCCAACGGCTTAATCTTGTCGCCCAATAGAGCCGCCGCCAGCTTCACGCCGAGCGCATCAGCGAGCTTGCGGGCCTTGCTCATCAGCTCCAGCGGAGTATCCTCCAGCCGCCCGCCATGCTGCTCGGCAAATACCCAAACCTCGCCTTTCCTGTTTACATCAATCATCAGTTCGTATCTCGTATTTCGTGCTTCGTATTTCGAATTTGGTTTACGCTATTGTTTTTTCTTCGATGAGCTCGTGTATCATATCGGCGATGCCGTCGGGTGTGGGCTGGATGTCCTTGCTTTCCTTCGCCGTCAACACAACGCTCTGAATTCGATGCACCTTCGTGGGCGAGCCGCTCATCCCGCACCAGGTCAGATCAGCCTCCAGCAAATCCAGGTCCCACTGCCGGATAAGCAGCCCCTTTTCTTCAAGTGACATGGACCGCAGCTTGATCAGCTCGGTAATTTCCGGCTCGTCGGCATCAGGATTCTCAGCCTTGACCAGCTCGCTGATTTCGATGGGTGTCCTTGCCTTCTTATATTTCATCATTTTTTTTGCCGCGGCGACCCTCGGCTCATTGGCGTCGCCGATGACCGTCAGCAGCACGGGCAACTTGGCCTTGACCTGCTGCCAGCCGTTGCCGATATTCCGCTGGGCGGTGATGGCGCTATTCGAGAGCTCGATAAGCTGCTCGACGTAAGTAATCTGCGTAATTCCAAGTTTCTCGGCCAACTGAGGCCCCACCTGTGCGGTATCGCCGTCAATGGCCTGCCTGCCGCAAAGAACGATATCGTAGTCGAGCTTCTTGACCGCACGGCTCAGGATATAGCTCGTCGCCAGGGTATCGCTCGCGGCACACCGCCTATCCGTCACAAGGATGGCGTCATCCGCCCCGCGATAGAGCGATTCGCGCAGGATGGCTGCCGCCGCGGGCAGGCCCATCGTAATAACCGTAATATGCCCCCCGAACCGATCCTTAATCTGCAGGGCCGTTTCAAGGGCGTTGAGGTCTTCCGGGTTGAATATCGCCGGCAGGGCGGAACGCTTAACGGTCCCGTCGTCGTTCATCACGTCGCCCGTAATCCGTTTAGTATCAGGCACTTGCTTAATCAGCACAACGCACTTATAAGCCACTTAAAGTCTCCTTGTGGTTAACACCCCAGCTTCTCAGATTTCAAGAGGGAAAGACCAATTTAGTCAAATCCCCCCATAAGTCAACTGCAAACTGGCTGTTCGTGATCGGGCTTGCATTTTTGCGGGAGATTTGGTATTATGAGGTTTGTAGCAACTATGAGTGTTTGAAATTGACCGGCTGCGCCGGTGAATTGGTATAAGCACGGAATAAAGCCTATAATTGGAGGAACAGAACATGTGGTGCAAAACTTCATCTATTCTCATCTCTTTCATTGTGATTGCAATTTCAGGCAGTTTTGCCCTTGCAGCCTGTCCATCGCCTGACCTTACCGGCGACTGTTTCGTCGATTTCAACGACTTCGCACTGCTTGCCATCGATTGGCCCGTGACAGACTATAACGATTTCGCCCTAATGGCCGCTCAGTGGCTTACCAGCGGTACTTATGCGCCGGACGATATGGTCCTCATTACCACCGGGACGTTTGCGATGGGCGACAGTCTCGCCGACGGATATTCCGATGAATTGCCCTTGCATACGGTAACGCTGGATTCGTTCTATATGGGCAAATACGAGATAACCAACCGGCAGTATTGCGACTACCTCAACTCGGCCTTGTCCCAGGGCTTGATTACGGTCACGAGCGGCGTGGTCTATAAGGCCGGTTCGGGAACGACCTATCTGTATTGCGATACATCAACCAGCAGTTCTTACAGCCAGATAGCCTACAGTGGCGGCGTTTTCAGCGTGCGGACGAAATCGGGTCGGGATATGTCATACGACCCGATGGTCGAAGTGAGCTGGTACGGAGCAGTGGCGCATTGCAACTGGCGGAGCCAGCAGGATGGATATGAGCAGTGCTACAATCTCTCGACGTGGAGCTGTGATTTCAGCAAGAAAGGTTATCGTTTGGCAACCGAGGCGGAGTGGGAATATGCAGCGAGGGGTGGCCTTGTGGTCAGGCGTTTCCCCTGGGGCGATACCATCTCTCACAGCCAGGCGAATTACTACAGTGACGGTTATCACTCTTACGACACCAGCCCGACAAGGGGCTATCATCCGGCCTGGGATGACGTATATCCTTATACATCACCCGGCGGCACTTTTGCGGCCAACGGGTATGGTCTCTATGATATGGCGGGCAACGTTTGGGAGT
>DATEBC010000219.1:0-7413 GCA_035288065.1 Sedimentisphaerales bacterium
GATGCCGGCATCTCGCCTGTGGAACCATGTTCCTCGGAACTCGCAGCAGGCTTGTTGTGTTCCGCCTCAGCACGGACCGGCGTCCCGACGCCGTGTTCTTTGGCATCGGATACAGGCGTCTCGACAGGGCGGCCCCCGTCCTCAGCAGCCTTGTCGGCCTGCACCTGTTCTTTGCCGGGCCTTTCGGGAACCCATACTCCGTCAAAGATTTTCGAGAAATCCTTTTGCAGCCCGATTCTCTTTTTAGGCTTGGGCATTTCCCACCTCCTGCGCCCAAACGGGGTCCATAAGTATCTCTCTTACAAGCGACATGTAGTCGGCAGCGCCCCTGCTTTCCGGTGCGTAGGTCAGTATCGGCTCGCCGGCGCTCGGCGCCTCGGCCAGTCTTATCGTCTTGTGAATAACGGTCTCGAAGACCAGCTCCCCGAAGAACGCCCTCATCTTCTGCTGTATCTGCCTGCTGAAGAGCGTCCCGTCTTCGATGAACGTCAGCAGTAATCCGAGAACCTCCGACGAACAAGGATGGAACCGGTTTCGGATAATGTGCACGGTTTCGAGCAGTCTCTTGAGCCCTTCGAGCGCGAAATAATGCACCTGCACCGGCACGACAACGTCCGTGCTGGCGACAAGCGCGTTGAGCGTCAGGATTCCCAGCGCCGGGGGCGAGTCGATAATGCAGACGCTGTACCGTTCCCGCAGCATCCTCAGTTTCGAGGCAAGGATTAGCTCTTTTCCAATTACCCCGGCCAGCTCCAGCTCGGCCCCTGCCAGAAGGACATTGCAGGGCGCCAAATCGAGCCATTCGACCCTCGTATTTATTACTATATCAATGAAAGGCAGTTTCGGTTCGGTTAGTGCGTCGTAAACAGTCGGACTAATCTTGTCGGGGTCGATGCCCAGACCCATACAAGCGTGGCCCTGCGGATCAAGATCAACCAGAAGGGTCCTGTAGCCCAGCGCCGCGAATGCCGCCGCGGTGTTTATGGCGGTGGTCGTCTTTCCGCACCCCCCCTTCTGATTTATCATTGCAATTGTTCTCATTCGCTCGCCGTAAGTCCTCTTTATCGCACGGCAGACTGTTGCCCCAACCAGGATGCCGCTAAAACCACGTGAAATCCGTTCAACGCCCTCCATGGACCCCAAAACACACCAACATTACTAAATTATAGTGAATCCGACTGAAAAAGTCAAGCAAAAAGCCCGAATCAGCCGTATTTCGCGCCGCTCCCTCGCCTGCCTCCCGTCCTATAATTTTCGTTGACTTTTTGCCATGCCTTTTGTACAATTGTGGATAACGTGGCGTTGGAAATTTGCAGCATTGTTCGAGGAAATACCCAAAAAACCGCGTCACGTTTTGCGGTTTCGTTAGACTTATATAATAGGAGCAGAGTAGTGCTCTCTAACAATCGAATCTATAAGTTGTCATTCCGCACTTGATGCGGAATCCATTTCTTTGGAATCGGGATTCCCGCTTTCGCGGGAATGACAAGCCACAAATACAAATGTGCAAGAGCAGTAGTGGCTCTGATGGTTCTGTGAAACTTGTTACGAGTTGTTGTTTTGACAAGGAGAGGTCGGAGTCCTCAGCGAGAACTCCGGCACAATCCAGGATGTTGTTACCATCCAGGCCGTTACGGAGTGCTTTCCCAGCACGCCTGAGTATGCATACCAATATGCCCACTGGGTTGCGTTGAGCAAACCCGATTGCTGGTGCAATAACTACGGAACGGGCAATCAGTGCTATGGCGATGCAGCGGGGGATGTCCACGCGCGAGGGTATATCGTTTATACCGAAGACCTCAGAAGGCTGGCCGCCAGTTGGAAGGCCCGTCTTGGCGAGTCTCGCCTCGACCGATGCGCTGATTTCGCCCATGAAAGCCATGCGAGTGGCTATGTCATCTACACGAAAGACTTGAACATTCTGGCCACAAATTGGAAGCGCACATCATTGCCCGGCGACTGCCCGCTGACCGATGAGGGACTGTGGCCTTGACAAAAGGACTTCGCGGCGTCTGTTCGCGGGCGGATGGGGTGTTGAGGGGAGGCTCGGAATTGCTCGGAGATTGATGGGAGCCGTTGGGTCGATTATAATCGGCCCGCAGATGCCTAAGAAGACGACGATATATAGCGTTAGCCAGGTCAATTCGCTGATAAAGACGGCGCTGGAGGAGAATCTGCCTTCCCGGCTGGCCGTCGCCGGCGAGATAACCGACTGGGTCGTCGCGGGGAGCGGACACGCCTATTTCAGCCTGAAGGATGAGAACGCCCTGCTGCCCTGCGTTATGTGGCGAAGCAGCCTCAATAAGGTCAAGTTCGATGCCGAGAACGGCATGGCGGTTGTCGTGCGGGGATATATTGACGTCTATCCGCCGCAGGGCAAGTATCAATTCTACGCCGAATCAATGGCGCCGGAGGGCGTCGGGGCGCTGCAACTCGCCTTCGAACAGATGGTCAGGAAGCTCCAGGCCGAGGGGCTTTTCGACGAGAAGCACAAGAAAAAGCTGCCCGCCTATCCGAGGCGCATAGGAATCGTAACGAGCGAATCCGGCGCGGCGGTGCATGATATTACCGACAGCATCTTCAATCGCTGGCCCTGCGTCGAGCTGCTTCTGTATCCGGCGCCCGTGCAGGGCGAGGGGGCCGCTGCGGAAATCGCCGCCGCGATACGGGACATCAATCGGCGGAACAAACGCTTGAGGCTCGATCTGCTCATAGTCGGGCGCGGCGGCGGGTCGATGGAGGACCTCTGGGCCTTCAACGAAGAGGTCGTGGCGCGGGCGATATTCGATTCTCAGATACCGGTTATCAGTGCGGTCGGCCATGAAGTGGATACGACGGTGGCCGATCTTGTGGCCGACAAGCGTGCATCGACGCCGACCAAGGCCGGCGTGGTCGCCGTACCCGACGCCCAGGAAGTCCTGGCCGCCCTTGAAACCGCCGGAGCTCGGCTGCGGGCGCATATCGAAAGTCGCCTTAGATTGGCCGAGCAGGAAATCGAGATGATCTGCGCCCGCGAAGTCATCAGGAACCCGATGAGCCTGATTGCCTCGCCCGCGCAAAAGCTGGACGATCTGGATAGAGACCTCGGAGAAGTCGTCAGGGCGTTGCTGGAACGGGGCAGAGAGAAGCTCTCGCAGTGTCATGAGCAGATTGTCCGCATCGAGCCGCATCGCCTTATCGGGCGGATGAAGATCGAGCTTAACAACCTGCGCAATCGGGCCGGCGTCGGCCTCGAACGGATTGCCAATAAGGGTATGATGCGGCTTTCACAGGTTGAGAGCAGGCTCGCCGGACTGAAAAAAGCCGTCGTAGCCGACCGAATCCTCAGCCTCACCGCCGCCGAGAACCGATTAGCCGGATTGAATCCGAAAGCAGTCCTCGAACGAGGATATAGTATTACTACGAACAAGAGAAACGGAGCCGTCGTGAGACGCCTGGCCGACATCGAGCTCGGCGATGTAATGATAACGGAGCTGGCCGACGAAGAACGCATCGAGAGCAAAGTTACAGGCAAAGGGCAGAAAGACAGCGACCTCGGCAAACAGGCAATCATGTGGCAGTAAAAACGTCAATTGCAGAATGTGATTGAAAACCAGCCCGCGAAAAGGTACAAATGAACTGATTGGCCACTAAGACACGAAGGCACAAGGAAACTGAATATAGAAGAAAGATATTTAACACTTAGTGTCTTAGTGCCTTCGTGGCAGAAGAAGGATAAAAGGATATGGCAAAGAGCAAGCCGGAAAATAATCTCGACAACCTGAGCTTCGAACAGGCTATCAAAGAACTGACGAGTATCGTCGGCAAGATTGAGCAGGGCGAAATCCCTCTGCAGGATAGCCTCGAGCAGTACGAGAAAGGAATGGCCCTGATAAAGCACTGCCGAAGCATCCTCCAGCAGGCCGAGAAGAGAATCGAGAAGATCAGCAAGGAAGAGGAGACAGAAGACGAAGAGCAGAATACAGAGCCCTGAGCGTAAGCGAGGGGATAGAGACGCAATACGCAATACGGCAGGCGGCCGGGTGGCAGCCTCCCCTAAGGGGGGATGGCCCCGTCGCAATACGATATACGATATTCGACATACGAAACGCGAGCGTGGCGGAACTGGCAGACGCGCAAGGTTTAGGTCCTTGTGTCCGTTATGGACGTGTGGGTTCGACTCCCTCCGCTCGCAGTAATTTACCGACAAGCACTTGCAGCAATTGTAACTGTCAAGAGGCGGCGGCAGATTTAATACTGAATAGAGCCGGTTATTAACTTACTTCACGATATGGAGATCGACAATGGAAAACGGCATTCCAACCTCAAGACGCAATTTCATCAAATCATTGACAGCAGCTACAATCGGCGGCACAGCGCTTCTGCAGACCGGCTGTAATAGCGCTTCTTCCGGTTCCGGTCGCAGAAAAAGCTCCGTCATTCAAAAAGACAGCACAATCCTGTTCCAGGGGGATTCGATAACCGATGCCGGCAGGGATAGAAACAGAGAAGGAAATGCCAACGACACGAATGCATTGGGAAAGGGCCACGTCTATTCAATCGCCGCCCAGCTCCTGACCGATAGAGCAGGCGACGGGCTGAAAATCTACAACAGAGGCATAAGCGGCAACAAGGTGTTCCAGTTGGCTGATAGATGGGATAAGGACTGCCTCGAGCTCAAACCCGATGTGCTGAGCGTTCTAATTGGGGTGAATGATATATGGCATGCTTTGAACGGCAATTACGACGGCACGGTGGAAAAATACCAGAAAGACTACACGGCCCTATTGGAGCGGACGCTCAAGGCGCTTCCAAGTGTCAAGCTGGTTATCTGCGAACCTTTCGTGCTTCGCTGCGGCGCCGTGAACGATAAATGGTTCCCTGAATTCGATCAATATCGTGCTGTTGCCAAGAAGATGTCAAAGGAGTTCAACGCTCGATTCGTTCCGTTCCAATCAATGTTCGATACTGCCGTTAAGACGGCTCCGCCGGCTTATTGGGCCGCAGATGGGGTACATCCCAGTATGGCGGGAGCATATTTGATGGGCCAAGAATGGTTGAAGGCTGCCGGGATTGGCAGAGGCTGAACAACAACAAGTCGGCGGCCATTCTTTAGGGGCTGTCATTGCGAGGAGGCCGAAGGCCGACGTGGCAATCTCAAACGCCGCCGAACGCAGGAAATTACCTCGTCGTTCCGCTCCTCGCGTTGATTGACAGACTGAAGACTGTGAGGTAATCGAGATGAACTACAGACTCTATAAGCTCAATCTGCTCTTCTTCCTGCTCCTGAGTGTTGTCTCCGTCGGGCAGGCAGAGCAATGTATTGATATCAGCGACCGATGGGAGCTTTTTGTTGACGACTATCTGATCGACCAGATGAAAGGCCGGATAGAACTTCGCCTGCACAGCCCAACCGTCCAGGATGTGGTTCTGACGCACGACAAACCCTGGGAGGGCAATACCAGCGGCTATCACACGGTATTCCAAGACGGCGAGATCTGCCGTATGTACTATCGTGGCTGGAATCACGATGCCAAGACTCAGAAGCAGTTGCATCCGGCGGTAGTCTGCTATGCTCAAAGCCGTGACGGAATCAATTGGGACAGGCCCAATTTGCGATTGGTTGAATTTCAAGGCTCCAGGGAAAACAACATCATCCTGGAGGGATTCGGAACTCACAACTTCACACCTTTCAAGGACTGCAATCCAAAGTGCCGAGCAGAGGCATTGTACAAAGCAGTCGCCAGGGGGGAGGATCAGGACAATAAAAAGCTATTTGCCTTTGAGAGCCAGGATGGAATTCACTGGAAGCTGATGCAGCAGGGGCCGATCATCACTGAAGGGGCCTTCGATTCTCAGAACCTGGTCTTCTGGGATTCGACGCGGCGCGAGTATCGATGCTATTTCCGTGACTTTCGAGATGGGTTCAGAGACATTAAGACCTCCACCTCCGGGGACTTCATCCACTGGACAAAGCCTGAATGGCTCAGTTATGGCGATGCTCCAAACGAGCATCTCTACACCAATCAGATACAGCCCTACTATCGCGCCCCCCACATTTTCATCGGCTTTCCCACGCGGTATATTCCGGAGCGAGGCTCTTTGACCGAAGGGCTGTTTATGAGCAGCCGGGATGGTCGCAACTTCACCCGTTGGCGGGAAGCCGTGCTCAGGCCGGGACTCAACAGAAGCAAGTGGCAGAACAGAAGCAACTATATTTGGCTGGGAATGATTGAAACATCGTCACAATTGCCCGGCGGGGGCAAGGAGCTGTCTATATACAGCAACGAAGGCTACTACGAGGGCAAGGGGGCAGCCACAAGAAGATACACTTACCGAATTGACGGTTTTGTCTCGCTGCATGGGTCATTTCAGGGCGGTGAAATGATAACCAAGCCTCTTGTATTCAAAGGAAACTGCCTGATGGTGAACTTCTCCACTTCCGCAGCAGGCTCTTTGGGGGTCGAGATTCGGGATAGCAGCGGCGAGCCGGTAGAGGGATACGCCCTGTCTGAATGTAGCGAGATTTATGGTGACGAGATCGAACAGGCGGTGCAGTGGAATAAGGCCGACGTGGGCAATCTCGCGGGTCAACCGATTCGCCTCAGATTCGTCCTGAAGGATGCGGATGTATTTGCCTTTGGTTTTCGCGCCAGCCCCTGACCAAGAAAGTCGGGTAAGCTGAAATAGTCAGGACTCTTTGGCCTTCCCTGAAAACAACCCTTGCCGCATCTCTGGCTATTGATGCCTCCGACACTAATGCTATGTCACTCCTGCGAATTACGTGTTTAGCCGTGCAAAATACCACCGTGTCGCGGCCATCTTGGCCACGGTCGCACTATCGTGTCGCGGCCATCTTGGCCGCGGTCGCACTATCGTGTCGCGGGCGTCCCGCCCGCGCGTATCGCAGGCTTCCAGCCCGTGTCCTACCACCACATCCGTAAAATCAGTTCCCAGGCTAAACACGTACCCCGCGAAAGCAGGAGTCCGGAAACGCAGCAAGAACTCTGGATTCCAGCTACCGATGCCAGGCGGGGGCGAACATAGCTATGGCCTCGGAGAACAACGGCTTGCGGCGGAAATCCGTTGCGGGGTTGTAGGCCGGTTTGGCCGGGTCCGCGTTCACCCAGGCCGAGTGGTGACGGCCGTAGTATGTCCCGTAGAACTGGTAGTTGGAATCGACCCAACGGCTTAGAATCATCAGCTCCGTTTCAGTCAGCATTTTTGAATGGTCGTCCTGAGCGTTCTTGGGATGAGCGGAGTCGGTCAGCATATCAATCATCACGCTCTTATAGCAGCCCAGGCTCTTGGGCGGCAGAGTCGCGCCGTTGTAATTGCCCTGATCTCCCTCCAGAAATGATATGAATTCGGCAATGATAGACCCGGCCAGTTGCTTCTTGGCAAGCTCCTCATACGACGTATTGTAATAGAGGG
>DATEBC010000220.1:0-2459 GCA_035288065.1 Sedimentisphaerales bacterium
TCCAGATGCCGCTTTTTTCACATATTTTGCCACCCAAGCATCGATTTTCGACCAATCCAGCGCGTTAAGCTGGCCGAGCAAGCTGTCTCTCTGACCGGGATTGAGGTCCGCCCAAAACGCCAAAAGATGGCTTTGGGAGTGTTTTCGCAGCAGTTGTTCCATCTCTTGCAGTCTTTTTTCGGCGGCCATAAACGCGATTTTAGGCGAAAAAACCGGATTAGTAAAGGAATCAGAAAATATTTCAAGAAATCATAAGAATTCTGACGATTTTGTTTGACAAGGCTCATAGCAGGTGTTAATATTGAGCATAGACAGGTAGGTTTGTAAAGCTACATCATATTTAACTGTCATCATATTATACTTAGGCTCGTTTTTCATACCACAAACCCACCTGCCGAAATTCAGGGTACGCTTAAGTTGTGTCCGTGGTCTCCCGATAGGAGATTCGGGCCGAAAAGAGTAGGGTGAAAACTTAAGAAAGCGTTGAGCCAAGGTATTATGAGACTAAACCGACCGTCTCAGAGTCAAGAAAACCCGTGCAAGAGATTCGCGCAAATAAAGGGAAGATGCGTTAGTGCTTTGTGTTCTTGGGGCAGGAAGCATTTATCTATCCTTAAATAAACCACTGTGGACTCTGAAAACGGTCGAACCTGCGAATCTCAGCAATCTAAGTATAAAGGAGCAAGAAATGAAGAAGAAAGGTTTTACATTAGTTGAGCTGTTGGTCGTTATTGCGATCATAGCGCTGTTGATGGGTATTCTGATGCCTGCATTGGCCAGAGTACGCCAGATTGCGTATCGGCTGTATTGCGGTACGAATCTCTCCGGTCTCGGCAAGGCGATGCTGATCTACTGCCAGGACTACGACGACGAATTTCCCCGTGCCGGTTTGAACACTGCCACGTGGGCGCAAGTCATACCGGGCTGGTCAGCCGCCAACGCCGGCGTAGCCTATGGCACCGCCGCCCCCGGCAGTGCGAGCATCGCCTCCTGTTTCTACCTGCTGGTCAAGTATTCCGAGGTAACGCCGAAGTCGTTCCTGTGCAAGGGCGATTCGGGCGTTAGCGAGTTCAAAGCCGCTGTCGACGCCCCCGGGAGGGAACTTGTCGATCTCTGGAATTTCGGCCAATACGGGATTCAGCACTGCAGCTACTCGTATCACACGCCTTTCCTCAACGCCGCAAATCCTCAGGTTGGTTATTCGCTGTCGGCCCAGGCTGATCCGGGCATGGCGGTGGCGGCGGACCCCAATCCGTGGCTCAAGAGTTGCGAGGCGCTGGCCAGGACGACGGCGGAGTGGGCTGCTTTCCTCCCGACCGGAGACAGGCAATCGGTTAAGTACGGAAATGCCAAAACCCATCAGGATGACGGCCAAAACGTGCTGTTTATCGATGGGCACACGTCCTTCGAGAAAGAATCATTCTGCGGCGTTGATGAGGATAATATCTACACCCGATGGACTACCATGGACCCAACAACGGCGGAGAGGCGAAAAGGCCTTTCGAGTATCATCTCCTCGGGGCTTAGTGATGCCAGTTGGATACCTCAGTCCAAAAATGACTCGCTGCTGCTGACTGATAATGGCATCCCGGGGGCGCGCTGATGCCCCTGTCTGTGCGGATGGAAAACTCGTCCCAATTGCAGAAGTGGCGTCAGGGCAGAAGATTCGGCAGGCCTGACAGCACGCAAATGCTTGCAGGTCGCCTTTGTTGAAATTGTGTACAAGCGGCCTTGTGTCCAACACACAAGGCCGCTTTTTTTGTCGATTCCCGCCAAACGCATCCGTTATTTGCCGGCATATCCGGCCTGTCTTAGCGGAAATTGCCTTGCTATTGAGCGAGGCAGAGTACCTCATCAATGAGTTGGATTTCGCCCCCTTCGCGAATCACTGGGGCCAAACCACCGAGTAATTCTACAACGTGGCCATCGACGCTCGATGTCTTCAAATGCCGCATGGCGTATAATTACGTCTTTGTTTTCTCGCTGCCCGAATTCGTTGAAATTTTGGCTTTCGCTTGAGTTGTGCGGCTCAACAGTGTAGAGTACGCATCGCCGGATTCTTGGGCGTATAAACGGTTTGAAAGTCAATTTTTAGAGAACAGAACAAATGCGTTTTAGAGGTGGTTATAACATATTGCTGAAGACGAAATGGAGCACATTGAGCAACAGATGGGCGCCGTCGGCATCAAGCGCTACAAGTTGCTGACGTTGGGGGCTTGGCAGTTTTTCTACGATGAATTTTAGGCAACTTGAGGCTATGGCGGTTATGCACCTCGATGAGATTTATCACCCGATAGCAGATGACCTTGAGACGATGGAAAACCTCTTGAGGTCCACCCTTGGCGGATCAGAGAACGGCTCAATCTCGGCGATGGGCGGCGAGCTGCTTGAATCGGGGGGCAAGAGGCTGAGGCCTGCGCTGGTATTGCTCGCGGAAAGGGCGGCTTGCGGGTCTGGCC
>DATEBC010000221.1:0-3382 GCA_035288065.1 Sedimentisphaerales bacterium
TCGGCCTGCGGCCTCCTCGCAATGACTATTACAGAGTTCATTTTCTCCTGCATGCATCCTGAGAATCGGGTGAGGTGCTCGCAATGACACCGAACATTTCGCCTGATATAGACTACCAGGCTCGGGGACTATTCTTCTATCATCGAACAGACGCATATTACCCAACCTCATCAAGATTCCAGCTTTCGATGTCGGCATCGTCATTCACTCCGCCGTCCTCACCGTCTTTGCCGTAGGATTCAAGGTCATAGTCCTTGCTGTGGACGCCGGGAGAGACATAGATATAGACGCTGCCCCAAGGGTCCTGCGGGACCTTATCCAGATAGCCATCGCTGTTGTAGCCTCTTATGCCGGGGTCCGTAACAAGGACCTGCAGACCTTCCGAGGTTGTCGGGAATCGGCCGGTGTCCGTTTTGAAAAGCGCCAGAGCCGATTCTATGTTGCGAATATCGACCTTCGCCTTCATTCTGCGGGCCTGTTCGGGCCGATTGAGTATCCGCGGCATAACCACCGTCGCCAGCAGACCCAGGATCACTACAACAATCATAAGCTCAATCAACGTAAAACCTCTCCCAAGCACTGTCATTCCGGCCTTGAGCCGGAATCCAGGAACCTGTGGATTCCCGCCTTCGCGGGAATGACAATTTGAAAGGCCCACCCCTCCCAGGTCCCGCAAGGGACGCCTTGCGGCGGGGCCCGTGGCCTTGTCAAGCGGATGGCATTGTGTCTTCTTCGTTTTCATTGCTCCTCGATACTCCTCTAAAGCGCCTGGTTGATATCGAATATGGGCAGCAAAATGGCCAGGACAATGAAGCCAACCACCGCGCCCATAACAAGAAGGATGACCGGCTCGATCAGAGAGACAAGCGCCTTCGAGGTCTGCTCGACCTCGTCGTCGTACATATCGGCGATATCTATCAGGCCGTCTTCTATGCCGCCGCTGATCTGGCCGGTGGCGATTATGTGCAGGACGATAGGCGGAAAAAGCCCCGTCGCCTTCATCGCCTCTGCGATATTAGCCCCCCTGCCGATGGAATCCTTCACCGAATTCAGCGCGGCGGCGACAAGACGATTCCCAACGACGCCCTTGACTATATCGAGCGCACGCAGTATCGGCACGCCGCTGGACAGCAGCGCCCCAAGGGTCCTGGCCACGCGGGCTATCTCCAATTTCAGCAATAGCCGACCGAACAACGGCAGTTTCAGCATGGAGCGATCCCATCTCATTCTGCCCTGGTCGGTTCTTAGCCAGGCCGCGACCGCAAAGAATGCTCCGCAAGCCACCGCGGGAAGCAGCAGCCAATATGCTCTCATAAATGAACAGATTGATATCAGCAGCCTCGTCGGCCAAGGAAGCTGCCGGTTCATCTCGAGGAATATCTGTGTTATGCTCGGCACAACGAATGACAGCAGAAACGTCACCACCCCAACGGCCACAACCGCCATCATCAGAGGATATGCAATTACCGCCCTGATTTTGCCTGCAAGGCGGACCTTTGTTTCAAGCATCTCGGCCAACTTCCGGAGGATGTCCTCCAAAGCGCCGCTTGATTCGCCTGCCTCCACCATGTTGACGAATACGTTCGAGAATATATCAGGATATTTGGCGAATGCAGCGGAAAGAGAAAGGCCCTCATTGACGTCGTCGCGGACCCGCGCGATGACCTGTGCGAGAGGGTCGGCCTGCGAACCAAAGCGAACGACTTTGGTAGAGGGATGGCCGCCGGCTTCCTTTCGACCGACAGCCGGGCGAGTGTCCCATCCGCCGCCAGCGGACTCAACCAGCGCCGACAGGGCCGGCGCCAGCGGCATTCCCGCGTGCAGGAGCGTCGCCAATTGTCTGGTCAGACGTGAGATGTCCTTCTTGCCGATCCTTCGGACGATCTCAGGCGGCAGCCTTTCTATATGCGTATCAGAACGATCCCGACGCTGATGCGGCTGAAACCTCGAAGAGGCCTTCTCGGCAGCGACAATGTATTCAGTAAGCGGCATCTTCGGTCACCCCGTAGTTTGCGTGGACACTATCCTGCGTAACTCTGAAGACTTCTTCGAGTGAAGTAACACCGGCCAACGCCTTGCGAAGACCGTCGGCTCTCAAAGTGATCATATTCTTTTCAATCGCAGCCCGTTTGAGGACGTGTGAATCGCAGCGCTGCGTTATCATCGTCTTGATCTCGTCATCGACAATTAGCTGTTCGAAAATACCCGTCCTGCCGAGATACCCGGTATTGAGGCAGCTTTCGCACCCAAGCCCTTTATAGAACTCGCCGTGAACAAGCGGATCGCCCGCCCCGCCGGCGGCGGACTCGCCCATCGCCATTCTGTAATCGTGCGGTCCCTGGGGGACTTTGCACTGCGCACAGATTACCCGCACGAGTCGCTGCGCCATAACCGCCACGACCGAAGAGGAAATCAGATAAGGCTCGATCCCCATATCTACAAGCCGCGTTACAGCCGAGGCGGAGTCGTTGGTGTGCAACGTGCTCAAGACCAGATGGCCCGTGAGCGAGGCCTGAATGGCAATCTCCGCCGTCTCGAGGTCGCGGATCTCGCCGATCATAATGACGTCCGGGTCCTGCCTTAAGATGTGGCGCAGACAATGTGCGAAGGTCAAATCAATCTTGGGCCTGACCTGCATTTGGCCTATCCCGGGCAGTTGATACTCTATCGGGTCTTCGACGGTAAGTATGTTGCGCTCTTCGCAGTTCAACTCGTTAAGGGCCGCGTAGAGCGACGTGGTCTTGCCGCTGCCCGTCGGTCCCGTCAGCAGTATTATCCCATGCGGCATCGAGATGAGGCGGCGAAAAGTCCCAAGCACATCGGCGTTGAAGCCAATCTGGTCCAAAGTCAATTCCGCCCTGGTTCTATCGAGCAGCCTGAGCATCACCCTCTCGCCGCCGAGCGTCGGGATTACGGAGACGCGAATATCGACCAGGTCTTCTCCGATCTTGATGCGGCTTTGACCGTCCTGCGGCAGCCTGCTCTCGGCAATGTCAAGATTGGCCATGATCTTGAGCCTCGAGAGCAGCGCCGGAATTTGCTGCATATCCAAGGTGGCGACATTGTGAAGCACCCCATCGACACGAAAACGCACACGCGCCTCGTTCTCGTACGGCTCGATGTGAATATCGCTTGCCCGGCTGCGCACAGCTTGGAAGAAGATCCTGTTGGCAAGCTTGACAACAGGGGCCTTGCTGGCGATGTTGAGGAGGTCCTCGGCGCGGGTTTGAACGGAAGACGCATCAAGGCGGCTATGCGCATCGTCCGAATCAGACGCAAGCTCAAACTCGCTCTCGACGCCGACCCTGCCGTCTCCAGGATGGCGGGGGCCATTTTCATAGTAGCACAAGCTTATGGCCTTCTCTATCTCGGCAGCCGGGCA
>DATEBC010000222.1:0-7400 GCA_035288065.1 Sedimentisphaerales bacterium
AAGCCGCAGAGGTTGCGGGCCTGCCTGAAGGAACGCCCGTCGTCCTCGGCGGCCACGATTATTGCTGCGGAACGCTGCCCGTCGGCGCGTTCGTGCCCGGCGTCGTCCTTGACGTCACGGGAACATGGGAAATAGTCGTCACCGCCCTAAGCGAGCCGGTCCTCACGCCGCAAGTCAGGGAAATGGGCATCCCCGTCCACTCGCACGTCGCATCGCCGGATTTGTGGAGCATTATGGCTGCGGTGGTGGCCGGCGATATGCTCGAATGGTTCCGAAAGGAATATGGTTTCGACCAAAGGCAAGAGAAAGATAAACACGGCGCCGACGACTGGGACCAACTGATGAAGCTCGCCAAGGCCTCCCCGCCCGGAGCAAACGGCGTGATGTTCCTGCCGCACTTCTCCGGCAGTCACTGTCCGATTGTCGATCATCAGTCCATGGGAGCGTTCGTGGGCCTGCGAAATATCGTAACCAGGGGCGATATGCTAAGGGCGATTATTGAGGGCCTCGATTATCAGTTCATCCAGATCGTCCGGGGCCTCGAAAAATCCCTCGGCGTCAAGCCGGAGAAATTCGTGGCCATCGGCGGAGCAACAAAGAACCAATTCTGGATGCAGAACAAAGCCGACATGATCGGAAAGCCCATTGAAACCCCCGAAATCGAAGAGCCGACCCCCCTCGGCGCCGCAATCTTAGCCGGCATCGGCGTCGGCTTGTACAAAGACGTACAGGACGCCTATGAAAAAGTCTATAAGCCCGGAAAAGTCTATCAGCCCAACCTCGAACTCACGAAAAAATACCACAAATCCTTCAAAACATTCGAGCAAATCTACCCCTCACTGAAACCCCTAAACGCCCAATTACGCACCCTGCCAGCCTGACCGCCCCCGTCTTCACAGCTTTGGCGCCGAATTGTCCCGTTCCTTCCGACAAAGGACTACGCCCTCTGTCATTGCGAGCGCAGCGAAACTTTCTTATCTGCCCATCAAGCAGGTAAAGCTTGCCCCACTGTCAAATTCCAATAACAGTGTCAATCCGTGTCTACTTCAACTTCACAACGGAAAGCGTATAAGGTTTATCCCACGTCGTATTGACCACGCCCTCGAACGGCCAGTCCATATTCGAGATAATGACCTCATCGTCGCGGAAGATGGCTTCGCAAGGCTCGTCGATCCCGCCGTCGGCCCCGTCGGTGTTGCCGTTCATCGCAATCGTCTCGACCGTCCCATCCGGATGAATCATTTGAATCGCGTTCTGAACCATATCCGCAACGAGAATCCGGTCCGTCTTCTTATCGCAGCACAACCCGTCCGCGCTCTTCATCTTGTCCGTCTTAACCCAAATCGTGTTGGACGTCACCTTGCCCTGCTCGTCAAACGTGACTTTGTGAATCGTCCCATCGGCGAAGTTGCCGCAATAGAGGTTGCCCTTCGAATCGAAGCAAAGCCCGTCGGCCCCGAACCCGATCGTCGGATGGTGCGACGTGATCTTCGCTATCAAATGCGGGTCTTCCTCGATAGGCGTCTTAATCTCAATGCCTTCCTCGCCGAGCTTGAACCGGAAGATGCCGCTGATCAGAGGCTTAGAGTCCGGCACGAGTATCGTATCGCTCACGTAAAGGCAGTCGTCTTTGATAATCACGGCGTTGGCCACGTTCATGCCGGAAAAAGCCGTAACCGCCTCCTGCGGCTGGCCGTCCTTCATCGCAATCCGCATCACGCGGGAACTCTGCGGCGCCTGGAAAAACTGGTTATCCGCGTAATACAGATCCCCCGAAGGCGCCAGGCAAATGCCCATCGGAGCCGCTACCTTGGTCTTGGGGTGAGGCGGCGGTGTGAAGAACTTCGAGACCTTGTTGTCCGCCGATACCTTCATTATAAATGCGCCGGCATTCGCATCGTTGTAGTTCGGCACGCACAGAACAAAGCTGTTGTCCGGCAGAAGCGCCATCCCGTCAGGCGTATTGCAGTAGTCCGGCAGCTCAACAAGAAGCTCGGCCTTTCGCAAGCCTGAAGGCCCTTTTGCTTCGGGTTTCTCCGCCGGCTTATCTTCCTTCTTCGCGCAGCCAAGAAAAGCAAGACAGCAAACCATAACGAATGTGACACCCACACTGACCAATTGTTTCCCTGACATAATCATTACTCCCTAATACTGTAACGCCATTTGGATTCGTTCATTCTGGATAACGTCTTGTTGCATCAAAGCATCCCGTGTTTTGAAGATTCGGATTTTGAACATTTCATATTGCCCCGCAAGGGGTCCCCTGGTGGATTTAGTATTTCCGATTTAGTGCTTCGTATTTTTGGCTCCCAGCTCTGTCGTGCCCGGGGTCGCAGCTAATTGCTACATTCCCGCCCAAGCCTTCCGCTCTGCCCCCAGGGCATCGGCTGCTATCATCGCATCCACAACCGCTTCGGATGTCACCTTGAAGCAATGGCTCTCGCACAGAGACCCTTCGCCCTCGCAGGCATCGCCGATGGTCTTTAGCTTTTCCCTGCTCGGTTCTATCAGGCCGATATCCTCGAACGTCACCGGCAGCCCGACGGCAACCTCGAAATCGACCGCCTCATAGACCTCATCCATCGACACGGCATTGTCCAGGCAAAGCTGGCTGATTACGCCGAAGGCGACCTCTTCGCCGTGCATCAGGCCCCGGCACTCCGGGAACGACGGCAGGCAATTGGCGATCATGTGTGCAGTCGCCAGCCCGCCGCTCTCAAAGCCCAGCCCCGAGTGCAGAATATTCGCCTCAATCACCTTCTCCACCGAAGGCGTCAGCACGCCCGCTTCAACCGCCCGTTTCGCATCCACGCCATGCTCCAGCAGAATCTCATAACCGAGTTCGGCGATTGCCATCGCGGCCAGCGTCGAGACCCCGCCTGCAATATTGCCCGCCCCGGTCTGCATCGCTACTTTCGCTTCAATCCACGTAGAAAGGGCATCGCCCATCCCCGCCACCAAAGTCCTGGCCGGCGCACGCGAAATCACCAACGAATCCACTAAAACCAAATCCGGGTTGAAGGGCCAGCAGTCGAAGCCGATGCAGTTGCCGTCCTCATCGTACCACACGCTCGCAGCACTGGTCGGCGAGTCGTTGGATGCGATTGTCGGGCACGTCACAATCCGTATCTCCGTCGCAATCCCCGCCGCTTTGGCCGTATCGAGAGTCTTTCCCCCGCCGACGCCGACCGCCATATCGGCCCCGCTTTTCCTGATGATTCCAATGACGCGATCGACCTCTTTATGCGTGCAGTCGCCCCTAAAATCCACATCCACCGGTTCGATCCCTTCTTCCGCAAGGCTGCCCAGGAGAGTCTCGCCGACGATGTCCTTGACCATAGAATCCCAAAGCACCAAGGGCCTCCTGCCGAGTATCTTGAGATATTTGCCGGCCTCGGTCAGGGCGCCTCTGCCCTGAACGTATTTCCGCGGAGCAATCAGTACATTATGCACGGCCAATCCTTTCAAAATCAAGCCGGGTCATTCCATAACAGCCGCAGCCTCGAAATAACACCCGACGCTGCCGCCTTATCGCCCTCTCATCATATCCGTCCACCGCCCAGCCGTCCAATCATAAAATAGAATATCACTACTCCTACGCTATCACATTTATATTTGTGGCTCGTCCCGCCAGTGGCGGGGAACATCCGCCCGTGGTGGAGCGGGAATCCAGATTCTAAACAAATGGATTCCGCATCAAGTGCGGAATGACAACTTATAGACTCGATTGTTACAGAGTACTCCTTGCAATTTCAAGAATTCCTGCTAAGGTGTCCTGGAGTTCCGTATTTGGGCGCCCGACAAGATTATGGCGGCTCTCCTGCGAAATCGAGGATGGCAGCCTCAAGGCCGAAGGCCTTGGGGATGGCCGGGACCCCCCAGGGCGGCCTAAGCCGATATGCTGTTTTCTTGTCGTACACCTGATATTCTCAGCTTTGGTGGTTTGCTGCTTGTGATTCGACGGGTTGTCATTGCGAGGCCCGGCGTGCCGGGACGTGGCAATCTCCCGCTCTCGAACGGTTGAACATTGCTTTCCGCCCGGCGGCAGACTCGCAATGAATTGCAGCAAACCTCTGGTGTTTGCACCGAAACAACTCAAAAAAAGGGTATCAAAGATGGATCTGGGTTTGAAGGATAAAGTCGCATTAGTCACAGGCGCCTCCCAGGGCCTGGGCAAAGCAACCTCTTTGCTATTGGCCGAGGAAGGCGCCAAGGTAGTCGTCAACTATCGCAGCAGCGCCGAACGCGCCGATAAGGTCGTCCGCGAGATCAAAGACAAATACGGCACAGAAGCCATCTCAGTCTTTGCCGATATGAGCAAAGAGGCTGACATCATGGCAATGTTTGAGAAGATCGACGAGACATTCGGCCGAATCGACATCCTGATAAACAATGCCGCGTACTGCCCCACCTGCCAGGTGGCTGACATGACCAAAGAAACGTGGGATTATACGCTCCAGGTCAATCTCACCGGCACGTTCCTCTGCTCGCGCGAATTCGTCAAGCGCCTGCTCGACCGCGGCCGACCCGGACGAATTGTCAACATCTCGTCGCAGGCCGCATTTCGAGGCTCCACAACAGGCCACGCACCTTACGACGCTGCAAAGGGAGGCCTGGTCTCATTCACAATCTCCCTTGCCCGCGAGGTCGCCCAGAAGAATATCATGGTAAACTGCGTCGCCCCCGGGCTTATGGATACCGAAATAATGGCCCCCGCCCTTCATACGAACATGCAGAAATACATCGAGCGCGTCCCCATCCGCAGAATCGGCCAGCCCGAAGAAGTTGCCCGCGTCGTCGTCTTCCTCGCCGGCAAGGGAAGCGACTATATGACAGGCGCCACAGTAGATGTAAGCGCAGGCCTCGCTATGCACTGATACCCCCCGGCAATGTTGGGGGTTATATCATTCTATCTCGATTCTTCAATTTTCATAGCGAGCAGGGGCTTCGCCCCTGCACCCCACAAAGGGTAAAAGGGTAAGAGAACAGAGAGTTAAAAGTCCAGGACTAAACGAAATCCGAGGTTGTTGAGGCGAAAGTCCGGATAGCCGCCGTTGCGGTGCGCAACGCGGCAGTAGGAGGCATTGTCGTACCAAAAGCCGCCGCGAATAACGCGATACGTACCGCTCGTCGCTCCAGGCGGGTTGTAGTAGGGGCTTGAACTGTAATAATCAGACTGATACCAATCGTTGCACCACTCCAAGACGTTACCCGCCATATCATATAGCCCATAACCATTCGGTGCAAAGCTGCCCGCAGGAGAAGTATACGGATGTACTCCGTCGTTCCAGGTCGGATGGCAGCCCTCGGTGGGGCTCACGTCATACGAATAATATGGGTGCCCTACATACCAAAAGCTCTCGTAATTTGCCTGGCTGTGAGTAATGGTATCGCCCCAGGGGAAACGCTTATTTGCAAGTCCGCCTCTTGCAGCATATTCCCACTCCGCCTCGGTTGCCAAACGATAACCGTGTTTGCCAAAGTCGCAATTCCACGTTGAGAGGTTATAGCACTGCTCTTTACCCTCCTGCCGGCTCCGCCAGTAGCAGTAAGCGACAGCGCCATACCAGGTCACCTCAACCATCGGGTCGAATGACATATCGCGCCCCAATTTCGTCCTGACGTTGAAGACGCCGCCGGAATATTCGATACTACTGTACGCGCAATAGGGATAGCTCGTCCCCGACCCGGCCCTATAGACCACCCCGCTCATAATCGCAATCAAGCCCTGGGACAAAGCGGAGTTGAGGTAATCGCAGTACTGGCGGTTGGTTACTTCGTACTTGCCCATATAAAACGAATCTACCGTTACCGTATGAACGGGCAGCTCATCCGCTTCGCATTCGCCGAAGCTATCGCCCATCTCAAACGTGCCGCCGGGGATAAGGACCATATCGTCCGGGATGTATCTGTGGCTGGTCAGCCACTGATCCGCCATCAGGGCGAAGTCCTCATAATCTACGAAGCAGTCGCCGGTAAGGTCCGCCGATGGGCAATCATTCCCCGCGACGACCTCGAATGTTACGACATCATATAAGAAAACCGCCGTTACAACCGAGCCGTCGGGCAGGGGCGGGCTTATCGGATTGCCCAAACCGTCTCTTTCTATCATCCCGCCGCTTGCAGTCGTATTATAAAACGTTATCCAGTTGTATAGGCCGCCCTCAATATGTCCGCCCCCGCCGGCAATTAACTGTGGGACTTCGAGCGGCGGCAGAAATCCCTCGCCGCCGGAGTTATCATAATCCACCGCAAGAAGCCCGCCAAAACTGCTGTCAAAACATGCCCTTGACTGTTTGATGAGATTCTCGGCCCAATCGACGTCCTGCTCGATCTCTTTGCCCTGATACATATAGGAGATGGTATAGCTTTGACATTGACCGAGATAAAAGGTCTTCGTGCCGTGCGGCGCGATCTGAACGTCGTCATTGGAATCGCCCTTTGCCAGGTGCGTCGTTTTCGTCCCCATGCATTTCGGGCCGGAGTACGAATAGAGGTCGCTTACCGTAACAATCTCAGGATTCTCGCTGCGCACCGTTATCAGCTTGTCGCCGTCTTGCGGGTTCTCCGCAGTCCCGGCCAACGCCGCACACGCGGCGGACAACACAACCAGAATTATCAATAATAATGTTTTCATGATTTGCCCCTTCCAAAAGGTCTGCCTTCAAGGCAAAGCCGGCATTCATCTCCGGTTGCCTAAAAAACAGTTCCACAAACAGCAATTATACACTATTAGGCCGCGAAAATCAATGAATCCCATTTATTTCCGGCGTCCTGAGAGCGGTGGGGTGTATTTTTGCCGTAAAAACGACGGTTACGCCTTTGACGCAACCAGTAATTACCGCAAACGAATGTTAAAAACCCGCTGGAGAATGTGTGAGGTGCTTCAACAATCAAGAAAAGGGCCGCAAGCCGGATGCCCCCAGCCCTGCGATTTCCTGGAAACACGTTTAACTACTCAAACTGACCATTCTTAGGTCAGATTCTAACGTAACTACAGTGTTGACAAGAGAATAAACGCGTCTGTCATTCCTGCGCAGGCAGGAATCCAGAATACATGGAAACCAGTGTTAATCTGTGTTAATCCCTATGGGCCCGTGGGTCCGTGTCAAAAAATGGCTATGCCATGGCTTAACCACAAAATCGGTCAGTTCGACTTAATTACCTCCTTTGTCTGCACAGAACCCCCACGCCGCCGAGAGCGAGCAATAATAGCGTCGTCGGTTCCGGAACCGTGGTCAGGTGAATAGTCACACGATCCAGCTCGGCCCCATTGCCCAAAAGCACCAAATCAAAATCGACGACGCCCGGCTCATCCGGGCTGGTTATATCAAAGCTGACGCTCGCACAAACATCGCCATCGTCCGGCGTCCACGACCCGATTGTCGTCCTGACTATCG
>DATEBC010000223.1:0-5073 GCA_035288065.1 Sedimentisphaerales bacterium
CTGGGAACAGGCCCCAGCCCGCGAAATGTAATGTTCTTCTACCGCGGCGCGAAACTCTACGCGGTGCGCAAGGGCCAGTACAAGGCCCACTATATCACCAAGCCGGCATACGGCCAAAATATCAAAGACGCCAGGCACGATCCGCCCCTGCTCTTCCATCTCGGGCGCGACCCATCCGAGCAGCATAACATCGCCGAGCAGCATCCGGATGTTATCGAGGACATCCGCAAAGAGGTCGCCCTGCACCTTGCCAGTTTAACACCCGGCAAGGACCAATTAGCCGAGCTAATATCGAAAAATTAGGATGCCAGATTTTGCAGAACAACTCAAACTGACCGGTATTCAAGAAAGCAGCACGATAAATCCCTATGCGACAGCAAGATAACACAGTATGTCATTCCCGCGAAAGCGGGAATCCACTCACCCGCCACACTTCCCCCCGGGATGGCGGGGCCAACTGGATACCTGCTTTCGCAGGTATGACAAGGCGAATCACTCAGTTTTAGTAATAGCGAAGGATTAGGACTCCCGATCTCACAGGACAACTCGGAAGGAGCTATGCCAATGAGCGCAAAAAACGACCGGCGCCGGTTTATAAAGGCAATAGGCTTAGGCGCTGCATCCATGGCGATGCCGGGCTGTCTTAGCGCTGCTTTGCGGACTTCAAACAAGGCCCGCGCTGATAAGCCAAATATTATCTTAATAATGGCCGATGACTTGGGCTATGAGTGCCTGGGCTGCTACGGCAGCGCATCGTACAAGACGCCCGTCCTCGACCGTCTGGCCGCGACGGGCGCGCGGTTCGAACACGCCTACTCCCAGCCGTTGTGCACGCCTTCTCGCGTCAAGATAATGACGGGGCGATGCAACTCTCGAAACTACACTTATTTCGGCGCACTGCCTGCGAAGGAAAAGACGTTCGGCCACCTTATGCAAGCCGCCGGCTATGCCACGTGCATAGTCGGCAAGTGGCAACTGGCCGCGAGGGACGGCGGGGAAGGAACGTATCCGGAAGCCGCCGGCTTCGATGAGCATTGCCTCTGGCAGGTGGACGACAGAGGCTCTCGCTACAGGGACCCGATCATTGTCGAAAACGGCAGGAATCGCGAAGACCTTAAAGACAAGTACGGGCCGGATATATTCGTCGAATACGCGTTTGATTTTATCGAACGAAAGAAAGACAAGCCCTTTTTTCTCTACTATCCAATGACGCTGACGCACGCCCCCTTCGAGCCGACGCCCGATACCGAAGAATGGAAGCAGGGCACAACCAAAGCCGACAAGAAACACTTCGCTGATATGGTCGCCTATATGGACAAAATCATAGGGCAAATAGTCGGCAAGCTGGATCGGGCCGGCCTGCGAGAGAATACGCTTATCCTCTTCACCGGCGACAACGGAACGGCCAGGGGCATCGCCACCCGGATGAAGGACGGCAGTATAATCAAAGGCGGCAAGGGCCTGACTACCGATGCAGGCACCCATGTCGCCCTTATCGCCAACTGGAAAGACAGGATTCAGAGCGGGAAGGTGTGCTCGGATATCGTCGACTTCAGCGACATTGTGCCAACCATTGCCGAGGCCGCCGGAACTGCTGCAAGCTGGGACATCGACGGGCGCAGCTTCCTGCCTCAACTCTACGGAAAACGCGGCAATCCGAGGGAATGGATATACATCTGGTATCGCCGTAATCCCTCAGATCCACTGTATCGCTTTGCACGCGACAAGCGGTGGAAACTCTACGGCGAGGGCGCGCACCCGCGGGCCGGCAAGCTCTTCGATGTCTCAGCCGACGTGCTCGAAGAAAAGCCCGTCGATCCTGGCGGTAGCGAACAAGCCAAGACGGCGTACAAAAAGCTCCACGCCGTGATTGATTCGATGAAACCGAATGAGACCGGCGGCCTTTAGAACCAGGGCCGTGTTTCGCAAGTTTGGCGACTATACCGTCATTTCGACCGAGCGCAGCGACCATCCTGTCATTTCGACCGATTGTCCGCCGTAGCCTTGGCGAAGGCGGAAGCGAAGCGAGCGGAGAAATCTATTCAAACAGCCAAATTCCACCATCAGGTGGCCCCTTAGGAGGCCATTTCCCTTATAATCGTCCCATTTCTGAAACGCGGTAACAGCCCGGTGAACGACCCAAGAAGAGCAAAGAGGCTCCAAAGCGTGAGAGGTTGGGTTCGCGGGCCTTCGACTCGGCTCTTGCATAATTCACTCTTCGCTGCTATTATTGGCCACATGGCGGCAAAATCGGACAATAACAAGCCTGGCGCAGAAACGGTCAACAAGAAGGCCTGCCGCAATTTCGAGCTTGTCGAGAAGTTCGAGGCCGGGATTGAATTGCTGGGCACGGAAGTCAAATCGCTGCGGGCCGGCCAGGCCGACCTTACCGGCTCCTATGCAAGGATTCGCAACGGCCAGTGCTGGCTCGTAGGGGCATCCATCGCCCAGTACGCTCAGGCCTCGACCAACAACCACGAGCCGCTGCGAAACAGAAAGCTCTTGCTCCACAAGGCGCAAATCCACAGAATAACGATAAAGCTCGAACAGCGGGGCTTCACCCTGGTGCCGTTGAAGATTTATTTTAACGACCGAGGCTTAGCCAAAGTCCAGCTCGCCCTGGCCAGAGGAAAAAGGCAGTACGACAAAAGAAAGACTATCACCGAGCGCGACCAGAAACGCGACGTCGATAGAACTATGAAAAAGTATCGAAAGTAACTTGAGAGTATAGGAATTGGTATTAGCCACGAAGGCACAAAGGCACCGAGCAAAAAACCATCGATCAGCATACAGGAGACAGAAGTCAAAAGAGCCGGGAGCGTAAGCGACCGGGTGAGACACAATACGATATACAATTTTTTGTGTCTTGGTGCCTTGGTGGCATAGAAAAACGCAAGTTTCCGGTGAAGCCGGGATAAGTTCAAACAACAATATTTGCAGAGGCGCATAAATTATGGCCAAGGAAGAAAAGAAAGAAGAAGAACCGAAAATCATAGTCGATGAAGACTGGAAGGCCGAAGCCCGGAAGGAAAAGGAGATTTTGGCGGCACAGGAAAAGGCCGAAAAAGCCGTTGAGCAAGAGAAAAACCAGAAAAACCAGGCGCGAGGCCGCGTGCCCCCGGGCAATTTCGCAGCGCTGGTGAGCACCCTGGCTACCCAGGCCGTCTATTCAATGGGCTTGATGCCGGTTGAAGGCCGGGAAAACCCCGAACCCGACCTCGAAATCGCCAGGTTCAATATCGATATGCTCGCGACCATTGAAGAAAAGACCAAAGGCAATCTCAGCAAGAATGAAGAGCGAGTGCTCAAGAACACGCTCAGCGAGCTTCGAATGACCTTCGTCAAGCTCACCGACAAGACCGAGACGAAGGATGAATAGAAAGGATTGCTGCGTGTTAGACAAGATAATCGCCGACAAGCGAATCGAAGTTGAGGCCCGCCGGTCGCAGATGAGCCTCGATAAGCTCAAGGAGAAGGTGGCTTCTTTCCCGAGATGCCGCAATTTCTACAAGGCCGTCACCAAGCCCAATCCGAGAGGTATTAACGTCATCGCCGAGGTCAAGAAGGCCTCGCCCTCCGCCGGCCTGATTCGCAAGGACTTCGACCCCGTTGCAATCGCGCAGATCTACCAGAGGTGCGGTGCCGACGCAATAAGTTGCCTGACGGACGAAAAATACTTCCAGGGCCGACTCGAGTATATCGAGCAGATAAAGCAGGTTGTGGATCTGCCGGTGCTGCGAAAGGATTTCATCATTGATTTATGGCAGGTCTATGAATCGCGCGCCGCCGGCGCCGATGCGATACTGCTGATTGCCGAGGCCCTCAAACCCGCCGACCTGATGGACCTTATGATTGCAGCATCGCAACTGACTCTCACCGTCCTGCTCGAAGTCCACCAGGCCGATACGCTCCTGAACGTCCGCAGCCTTATCGGCTTTCCCAAAAAGGGCAATAGCGTCTTGGGAATCAATAACCGCGATTTGACAACAATGAAGGTCGATCTCAACACGACCAGCCGATTAGCCGACCTGCTCGACAACACAAACGAGCTCGTCGCCGAAAGTGGAGTCAAAACCCGCCAAGACGTCGAAAAACTAATAAGAGTCGGCGTAAGAGCGGTCCTAATAGGCCAAACCCTCTGCCACCACCCCGACATAGCGGAAAAATTCCAAGAGTTGTTCGGCCCCGAGTCCTAACAAGCCCCGACCATGAGCTTGCCCCTTAGGGAGGAGGGGGTCTATCCCGGCGCCCCGTAACGGGCAAGCTTACGCTTTGGGCTTGTGGGTTTGTCTTTCTTGTATTTTGGCCCAGGCGTCGCGGAGGGTTACGGTGCGGTTGAAGACAAGTTTCCTTTCGCTGCTTTCCGTATCGGCGCAGAAATAGCCTAATCTCTCGAACTGGTATCGGTCCAAGGGCTTTGCCTCGGCCAGTGACGGTTCGACGCGAGCGGAAACTGTCTCAAGCGAGTTCGGGTTCAGATTAGAGACAAAATCCTCGCCTTCGGGGGTGTCGTCGGGGTTTTCTTCTGTGAAGAGATTATCGTATAGTCGCACCTCGGCTTTGAGTGCGTGGGCTGCTGATACCCAGTGCAAAGTCGCCTTGACCTTCCGCCCGTCCGGAGCGTCGCCGCCCTTTGTGGCGGGGTCATAAGTGCAATGCAGCTCGATGATTTGTCCGGTCTGGTCTTTGACGACGTCCGTGCAGGTAATGAAATACGCATATCGCAGGCGGACCTCCCGGCCGGGAGCGAGGCGGAAGAACTTCTTCGGCGGGTCCTCCATAAAATCGTCGCGCTCGATGTAAAGCTCGCGCGAGAAAGGCGCTTTCCTCGTTCCGGCTTGCGGGTCTTCTGGATTATTGACGGCATCCAGCTCCTCCGTCCGGCCGTCCGGATAGTTATCGATGACGACCTTCAACGGCCGGAGGACCGCCATCACGCGCGGCGAATGCTTATTCAAATCCTCGCGCAGGCAGTGGTCGAGCAGCGCCATATCGATCGTGCTGTTGAACTTATTGACGCCGATCCGCGCGCAGAACTGCCGAATCGCAGCGGGCGAATAGCCCCGCCTTCTC
>DATEBC010000224.1:0-5290 GCA_035288065.1 Sedimentisphaerales bacterium
GCGACATATACACTCTCAACTCGTCTTGAGCAAGCCGACATTGTTTTACCACTCGGCCAACTCGCCCAAAAGCTCTTCGGCCAGGTCCTTCATCGTTACGATGCCTATTGGCCGTTCTCGGCCTGCCCGCGTCACCAATACAATCTTGTGTCCCTCCCTCTGCATAACTCCTATCGCATCAGTGACAATCGTATCGTCGCTGAGTCTGCAAATCGGCCTAACCATCTCCCGCAAATCAGTGAACTGCTGCGACGAACTCAAGACCTCGTAAATGTTCACAAAGCCGACGATATTCGTCGCCTGCCCCTCAGACACGCAGACCCTTGTAAAAGGATGCTCGGCCAGTTTCTTCAATAAAGCGGGCCTATCCGACCGGATATCGACCGTTTCGGCCTTATGAATCGGGACCATCACGGACCGTATCCTTAAGCTCGGAATCCCCGCAATCCGGTCGATAATCTCCGTCTGCACGGAACTGAGGACACCTTCCTCACGCGTATCCTGCAGAATCGCCCTGATCCGGTGCTTTTGCGCCGACGTTATTACAGACTTCGATGCAGACTGCAGCCCCAACAATCTTGAAAAGACACTGGAAATGAAGCGCAGCACAGGCACAGCCCCACACCATGTAAAGGTCTTGTGAAATACGAGCAGCACCGGCGCCGAGTACGGCATGAGGAAATCCGCACGATAGAAGAACATATTCTTAGGGATCAACTCCGAAAAAACAAAGAGGACCGGCACCGCCACGGCCGTCGCCAATGCCTCAGGCGACTGCGGGCCCACTTTCGTCAAGAACATGTAGGTTACCATACTCGTCGCAAGATAATGCGCCAGATTCGTCCCAAGCAGCGTCGAAAGAAGCAGCCCCGCACTATCACCCATAACCTTGCCAAGGATAATATACCGGAATCGCTTCTTCTCGATGCCGAGCCGCAGCCGAATCCGGCTGAGCTGATACATACCCGTCTCGCTGCCCGCGAACACCCCCGCGAGAAATACGAAAAAGACAAACGCCGCAACCAAGAATATGCTACTGCCCATCTTTTTCCTCCGGCTCCAGTTTCAGTATGAGGCTTTCGATTCGGTGTTTGCGCACTTTTCCGACCGTAAACCTCAAATTCTTCAATTGTGCTTCGTCGCCGATCTTCGGCATTTTACCCAGTATTGCCGTAACGAACCCGCCAACCGTGCAAACTCGTGTCTCGCTTACATCAATCCCAAACGCATCAGCCCAGTCGTGAATGGCCAGACTACCCGCCAGACGATACTCGAAAGGTCCGGTCTGCTCGATCGATTCGAGCCCTTCGGCGGCTTCGGTCTGCGCGAAAAGGTGCTCGGCAATATGCTCTAATCGCACCAATCCCGCAATCCCGCCGTACTCATCAACAACCACCGCCGTATCGCTGCGGCTCCGGCGGAAAAACTCCAACAGGGACTCCACCGTCTTCTGCTCGGGAACATAAGAGACATCCTCGGCCAGCTTATCGAGTCCGCCTTTGGCGAGCAGCGGTTCGAGCAGAAGCCGACGAAAATGCACCAAACCGACAATATTGTCGATGTCGCCAACATAGATCGGCAGTTTCGTCAGGCTGTTCGTTAGCATTAGTCTTTTGGCAGTCTCCACGGATTCCTTCGCCGAACAGGCAACCATATCCACACGCGGACACATAACGTGACGGACCTTCAGGAAACCCAGCTCGACTACTTCCGTCAAGAGCCTGTTCTCGTCGGGCGTAATCAGGCCCTGCGTGCGGGTAGCTTCAATCAATGACAGGAACTCTGCGACCGTCAGCGAATGAGGCATCCTCTTCGGCCCGAGCAATATGCGCAAAATCGGCTCCAATACGAGCATCTTGAAAACAAATTGGAGCGGCGAAAACACCTTCAGCCAAACATAGGCGGGACTCGCAGCAATCATACTCATCGGCCGTGAGCTCGCATAAGCAAGCGATTTGGGAAGTATTTCCCCTGCGAGAACCAGCAAGGCGAAACTAAGGAAAGCCGCCGCACCCGCCGCCGTGATCCCGACCTCCTTCTTAATCCTCATCACAAGAACGCTTGAAACCGAGAAGTATAAGACGTTGACGGTCATATTTCCGAATAGGAGGCTGTTCAGCAGACGGCCGGGGTGCTCCAAGAGATGTGCGACGAGCTTCTGCAATCGATGCCGTGATTCCCGCAGCATTCGCGTCTGTCGGCTCGAAAGATTGAAGAAAGCCGTCTCCGAGGCCGAAAAAAAGCCCGAACACAAAACCAGCGCCAGCATTAAGGTAATGTGCCCGAGATTTTGATAAACCAATCGCACGATCCGCTATTGCCTCGGCAGCACGATCTTGAACGTGCTTCCCTCCGCCGGCTTCGACTCGACCGAGATTGTCCCGTTATGCGCCTCGACGACTCTCTTGCAGAACGCCAGCCCCAATCCGCAGCCCAATCGCCCCGAGGGCGAGTTGCCTTTCTTTTTCGTTGTAAAGAAAGGCTCGAATATCTCTTCGAGGTTCGATGCCTCGATTCCACCTCCGGTGTCGCTCACCGTTATCTCCACCGCATCGGCTCCTTGCTCGGCCTTGATACGCAGAATCCCCCCGCCCTTTAGCATTGCCTCACGGGCGTTAAGAATGAGGTTCATCAAGACTTGCTGAATCTGGGCCGGAACCGCCCAGACCTCCAAATCCGCCGCAATTTGTATATCGACTTTTATGCCGTCCTTGCTGAAATCACGAACCAGGCATGCAAAAACCTCGTTCACCAACTCAACCAGTCTGCAATTCTCTTTCTCCTGGGTCCGCCCGCCGGCCAGCGCCAGCATGCTCTCCATAATCTCCGAGGCCCGCTCGCAATTCCGCACGGCCTTGCCAAGAGCCTTCTTACCCAATTCAACATCATCCGGATTCTTCAGCGCCAGACCGGCGTATGTCCCGACCGGCCCCAGCAGATTATTGATCTCATGCGCTATCATATAGCTTGCAACGCCCATATTCGCAAGGCGCTCAAGCTGCTCGACCTGCGATTTCAAAGCCGCATTTTCCGCCCGCCGCCGTTGCAAATCCGTGTGTAAACTGAGCCGTTTTTCTGTAGTACTTGCCAACTACTAACTCCTGCTGTAGAATTAGCCCAAATATATGGTATTGTGTCCGTGGTTAAGCCATGGCCTAGCCATAGTCTTACGCCTTATATCGACGTTCAATACATTTTTTCTTGAGCAATGTCAACCCTCCAACAGGGCAAACGTAATACGTAATACGCGGTGCGATGAGATGAACGAGCAAAGGATTCTCGAAGAGCTGCTGGCGCTGCTGGATGCAAACGGCGTGGCAATACGCAACGAGCCGCTCGGCGGCGGCGGCGGCGGGCTATGCACGGTCAAGGGCCGGCAGACGTTCTTCGTCGATACCCAGGCCGCGTCGTCCGACGTCGCAACGCTCTGCGCAGAGGCATTGCCCAAAGTCGCCGACATTGAAACCATCTACATCCGCCCAGAAGTCCGCCAATTCATCGAAAATCGGAACAAAGAAGTCGCTTTATAGGCTCTTGGCTATATGAAGAAGATATGCTTGATAACACTTGCAATCGCAGCAGCAGGGGGGCTCGGCTGCTCAACGGCAGCGGCAAGAGGCGGAGAATCATTTACCAATTCAATAGGAATGAACCTGGTTGGCGTTGAGCCGGGCGGATTCCTGATGGGGCAGGCCGAAGGCGGCGACTGGGATGAACGACCCGTCCACAATGTCACCCTCTCCAAGCCCTTCGCAATCTCCGCAACGGAAGTCACCAACGCCCAATACGAGTCCGCCAAAGGCGGAACCCCCGACCACAAGAAGCTTCGCGCCAAGCTCGGCTTCTCAAGAGACGACGATGAAGCCGTCGTCTTCGTGAGCTGGCATGACGCCGTCAATTTCTGCGAATGGCTCTCAAAAAAAGAAGGCAAGACATACCGCCTGCCCACGGAAGCCGAATGGGAATACGCCTGCCGAGCCGGCACTAACACCGCATACAGCACGGGAAGCGAATTGCCCAAAAGCTGCCATAAGAACCAAGAGGAGACCTGGGACCCCAAGCCCGTCTCGCTGAAGGTTGCAGCGGGGCCGGCGAATCCGTGGGGTCTCTACGATATGCACGGCAACGTCGAGGAATGGTGCTATGACTGGTACGGCCCTTATGATGAATCCGACCAGACCGACCCGGTAGGGCGGTCAGAAGGTGATTTCAAGGTTATGCGCGGCGGGGCCCACAGCACCAGGATTGAATATCTGCGCTCGGCCAACCGCTCCGGAACACTGCCTGACGACAAGAGCTGGCTAATCGGGTTCCGCGTCGTCCAGGCTGAGCTGCCTGAGACAAAGCCGCTTGGGCCTGCTCCAATCCCGCTTAACCGTCAAGACGTCAATCAGGACATCCCCAAAGACCTCACCAAAGGTCCCGACCCCGAAAAGCCGTACTTCAAAGGTCCGATCCAATACGTCAAGATCCCGCCCGGCTCCGACGGCCCGATGTACTCAAGACACAACCACGACCCCGCATTGATAAACTGTCCCAACGGCGACCTGCTCGCTATATGGTACTCCTGCCGGTCCGAAGCGGGCAGAGAGCTGGCCATCGTCGCCAGCCGCCTGCGATACGGCTCGAATGAATGGGAGGCCGCATCGCCGTTTTGGGACGCCCCCGACCGCAACGACCACGCCCCTGCATTCTGGTGCGACGGTGAAAAAACGATATATCACATCAACGGCCTGTCCGTAGGCGCAACCTGGGGCAGGATGGCCCTGATAATGCGAACGTCCGCCGACAGCGGCGCAACCTGGTCGGCAGCAACGATAATCGCGCCGGAGCACGCCTACCGCCACCAGCCTGTTCAATCCGTTTTTCGCTCTTACGAAGGCTTTATCATTCTGCCTTGCGACGCAGTCTCCGGCGGCGATGGCGGCACGGCTATTCATATCAGCCAAGACAACGGCGGAACATGGCGCGACCCAGGCGCAGGACAGCCAAATCCAACCTTCAAGGCGGGCGAGAAGGGGGGCTGGATCGCAGGAATTCACGCAGGAGTCGTCCAGCTTAGAAACGGCAACCTGATGGCCCTCGGCCGCAGCAACAATATAGACGGGCAAATGCCGATGAGCATATCCGACGATATGGGCAAATCCTGGACGTATTCAGCAAGCCCGTTCCAGCCGATAGGAGGCGGCCAGAGGCTGATACTGCGACGCCTCAACGAAGGCCCCATCCTCGTTGTCACCTTCGCCCATCAAAGAAAGGGCATGATAATCACTGATTCAGGCGGCGATGA
>DATEBC010000225.1:0-3446 GCA_035288065.1 Sedimentisphaerales bacterium
TGCATTTGAGGTCCGCCAATTTCAATCGGGCTCTGTGGATCGAATCCTCATCGACATCCAGGCCGATTATGACTCCGTCAGGGCCTAATTTCCGGCCGAACAGTAAACTATGACCTCCGTGCCCAACGGTCGCATCGACCATCACCCCATCCGGCGGTAAGTCTATCTGTTCGGCCAAGGTCTTGGCAAGAACCGGAACATGTTCTACTGTCGAACCATTCACTTTGAGTCGTATCGTGCAAATTGCGTCAATTCGTCGGCTTGGGCTGCTTCCTCAGCCTATGGCAAGGGCGGCCTTGCTTGTCCGGAGCTTTTCAACGGCGGCGGAAAACTTGACGCCGGTGAACGCCTCATTAAACCGTTTTAGCCGTTCCAGCCGTTCGTCAAGGATCGCCAGCGATGCAAAGGTCTGCTCGTCAACCGCCCTTTTGCCGGCCAGACTACGCGCCACTATTCGACAATGGTTCGAATCCGCTTCGATCATTCTGCTTCCCACTCCATGAATTAAAGTTCTTCGTTCTGTTTCTGCAAGACAATCTGTCTTGCCTGCGACATCTGCTTCTGGTACTGGGCCATGTGGTCCGAGAGGTACTGCTCCCAGTTTTCGCTGTTCCACAACTCGATATGGTCTCTGACGCCGATCAGTGTGATCTGGTCCTTCAAGCCCGCCCTGTTCCGCAGTCTCTCGTTCAAGAGCAACCTGCCTTGTGAGTCGAGCTCGACCTTGCTTGTCAGTGCGAAACTTATACGCTCGAAGGCGACGGCCTCATCCGGGGCCGCGGCATCCGGCCCAACAGCAAGGGCTATCCGCTCAAAATACTTTTCAGGATACAAACAAAGCACGCCGTTGGCGCCGAGGACGAGGTAGAAGTTGCTGCCATGCTCGTCGGCATCGATCTGGCCCCTCAGCTTATTCGAGACAAGGACTCTGCCCTTATCGTCAACAATGTGCTGGTATTCGCCTGTTAGTAACAGCATGGAATCTGGCCCACTGGGTATATCTATAATGGGCAATTCTACCACTTCTTACCACCACGTCAACCATGAAACTTGTTTTCTGCGGGATTTTTGACAAAATTTAATTATAGGACCGTCATGAAGTGAATCGTAATTGACGTAACCAAAGGCGTTTACGCAAATACTGCCGCATCTTGGGGCCAACCGTTTTTCTTAACGCCCCCCTTGTGAATTCCGGTCCCGGAGGGTGGGATTGTCCGGCGAAAGCGTACTTCTTTAGCCTGACGACTGATTTTGTAGTCTTCGTGGTGGGACACGGGCTTGAAGCCCGTTCGACCACGGCCAGGATAGCCGTGCCACAAGGGTATTTCGCACGGCTAAATACGTACACGAAAACAGGGAATTGCTCCCACATCTATCGATAGCGAAGACACCTCGCCACCAAAGGCGTATTGTGCCAGAATAACAAGGCGCAGATCGTCTAAGAACTCTACAACAGCAACTCAGTGGTCTGTATAGATCGAAACTGTGGGTATGATTGTGAGGCGCTTTGGCGCCGGAACAGCCTTTATCCTTCCCGGCTGCGACTCGCTCCGCCGAGGCGAGTCCGCCTCTGGCGGAAGATTGCCACGTCGGGCCCCATAGTACAGCGTTTTCTAAATGGTGCGACTATAGGGGAAACGGCCTCCTAAGGGGCCACCTGATGGTGGAATTTGGCTGCTTGAATAGATTTCTCCGCTCGCTGCGCTCGGTCGAAATGACAGGATAATCGCGACACTTGTGAAACGCGGTACTGCGGCCAGACTCTTCGGCCTCCTCGCGATGACGATGGCCACAAAATCAAGTTTGACAGAGTATCAGGGCTTGAGGCGGATTGCTCGGAAGGTTTTGCTGCCGGGGTTTAGGATGAATTTGTTGGGGCAGGTTCCATCGGGATTCAGCTCACCTTCGACGCACTGCGACGGATCGGCGACGCTTACGGGCAACGTGCCGTCGTCGCTGAGCAGGAGGAGCATTTGAGAGTTCGGGAAAGGTATCAAGGCTTCGGGGCCGAAATTGCTCTGGCTCATCTGCTTGAGAATTTCAGGCTGCTGATCATTCCTGCCCGACCATCGGTACAAGACGAATTCCGATGTTTCGTCGTGGGCGCCTGCAACAAGAAAATATGCCTTGTGTAAAGTGGAATACTCCATGGACCTTAGGCCCAGGCCGCCAAGGTCCCACAGTATCGGGTCGCCGAAAACCGGTGCATTGCCCTGTTCAATCACGTCCGCCGGATTATTAAGGGTAACCACGAGTGCGGCGGCGCGACCAGTCAACTTATCAACGGGTCGAGGATTGCGAAAGCCGACGTAGATCGTCCGCCCATCGGCTGAGGCGCAAAGGCCCTCGATATTGAGGCCCTCGTCTTTCGGGGCGAGATCCTCTATATCTTTACCCGAGAGGTTTGTCAGGCCGAACCCGGCGGCCTTGTGCAAATCCAAATCGCGCATCGCCCTGAGGCTGAGAAGGCCGGTCAAAAGGGTCGAGCATGGCTTGCCCACGGGTCGAATCCTTATCCGACCCCCGTCAGCATCGACATCGGTGGCGAAGAATCGGTAGCGGTTGGGGCGCACCTTGCCGTCCTTGTTTCGGCCGTGCGAAGTAATCCAATAGACCCTGCGGCCTATCATCGTGGCGCCCTCGATATCGGCTTCCGGATGGTCCTGCTCGATTTTGAGGAATTCGCTGACATCATAAGAATAGACAGGCGAGGCGCCGCCGATCTTATAGACTCTGAGAATATTGTTTTCATCGTCGGCCATTACGAACATATCTTCGCCCAAGGCGACGGCGGCGGATGCATCACTGGCTCCGTGATAGACCTGAATCTTTGTCTCCGGCTGCGGTTCGGCTGCCGGGTGCGGCGCATAGGCATCGGCGGCGGCGCTGCGCTGCACAATGTCGGCAGCACTACTGCCGGCCTGCTTGGCCGGAGCGTCCCGTGCGGCTGAGAATTCCCGCTCGGCGGACTCAGCACCTTCTCTGCCGTCACAACCGAGAACGAGGAAGGGTATGATCAGAATCACAATTAGCCATAAATACTTCATAAGAGTCAGCTCATTTGCGTCAATTCTAACACCGCACCCCCGACTGCAAAGTGAAAAATCCAGCGAACCACCATATCGGAGAACGAGATTGCGGCTGCGCTGCAGGGTATGCATGATTTTCCAGTATGCAGCGACCCTGTGTTCCGCGATACTTTTCATTAAGGGTACGGCGAATGGTATTATTCATCAGCAAGCCCGTTTCCTTCATTTCTATCCACACAGACTGTCACTTCAGGTGCTGTTGCAGTTGCCCCCCCTCCAGGAGACTTATCAGGGAGCAAGTGCCGAGGCAGGAAGGCAAAGTTCGCAATCATCGTAGGGACTATCGCACTTGCAATAACGGTTGCCACAAGAAATGAATATTGCTGCCGTGTGACAATTCCGTGCGTTAACCCGTAG